>NZ_JBSSBV010000003.1:0-147320 GCF_054059115.1 Thermostichus sp. MS-CIW-26 | reverse complement strand
GCGGGATACCGCCATTCTGTTTGGAAACAAACAGAATGCTATCGCTGCATAGTTGAACAGTGATGTTCAGCAGTGTTCAGCGTAAATGTATCAGACGTCACCTCCTATTGGGGTTTCGTAAGTTTTTCAGAGGGGTGTAGTCCTCAATCCAAATAGGCGCTCAACTCCTGCTCCAATGTAGGCAGTTGCACCTCTCCCTGCTCCAGCTCTTCCAAATCTTCCAGTTGTTTGCGCAGGCGGGCAATCCGCTCTTGCAGGCACTCTTTGATGCCTTTGGCCCCCAAACTGAGACAACTGCGGCAGACTTCCCCGTAGATTTGCCCGCGGTCGTTATAGACCACCGCCAGCAACACTTGGTGCCCTTTTTTCTGGATGGGGTTGGCCCATCCCCCACAGATAATGCAGGGCACTCGGCCATTGCCCCCGTAAATGCTGCGTTCCCAGACGATTCTCACGCTCAGCCTCAATGCAACTTGTTGCCCACCAGCATAAAAACCCAGGGGGATCCCTTGCCACCCCAAGATGCCGCGTTCCTTCCCTTCCCATTGCGGTGAAACGGTTTGCTGGTTAAATGCCTGCCCCCCTCTCCCCCTGGGAGAGGGGCTTGGGGGTGGAGGCCAAAAAGGGATCCCAGTGGCTAGGTGCTGGGCCGGGCAGATTGAGAGCGGTCGATGGTGCGATAGGTGAGGCTGGCAGCCACCTCTAGAGCTTTGGCGGCGTCGCGGAAATAAAACCCCAACTCCTCATCCTTCTCCGTGCGGTTGGGCTTATTGAACTTGGCCTTGAACTGCACGTTGCAATACATGGCCAACCCCACCAGAACCTCTGACAGTCCGTGCTGGTTGATCAGCCGCTCCACGTCCGTAAGCAGGCTTTTGATCAGAGCATCGGCTACTGGTTCTGGCAAACTGTCCAGGTCGTGCATGGGGGCTCCTCAACCAACGAGAGCAAACAAGCCAACGGGTCTGGGATCCCGAAGGCAACCTCTCCTGATTTTCCTGCATCTTTTCCAGAATGCCCAATGCTCCTGCTAACGCTACCACCACTGCCGCAGCCAGCCCCACAGGCCCGGATACCGAATGGAGCGCTCCTGGGCCGCTTGCTCCAGATGATGGGCGTGGTCTTGGATGCCGGGATCCCGCAGACGATTTAGGCGAATCAAATAGGCGTAGCGGCGGATTTGTTCTCGCAACTGCTCTGGGGGAAGGGCAAAGCACGCTGGGCAAAGGGGGCCGAGATCCAACCCCTTATCGTTGAATAGGTGACGAACTCGCTTCCCGCCCGCAAAACGCTTTCCGCAGGCGGCACAGTAGCAAGTTGAGGGCTGGCTGGCAAGGCGCTGCCAGCGAATTCGCATGGTCTTCCCGACAAAAAGGCAAGCAACGTGCAGGCAATTCGCTGTAGCCATAATAGGCTAGAAGCTGGTGAGCAGAACCCAGGATGGGGGGGCCTGGAGTATCGAAAACCATGCCGCAACTCTACGACTGTGTCATCGTCGGGGCTGGCCCCGCCGGCGGATCTGCTGCCTACCATCTGGCCAAGCGGGGACGCTCGGTGCTGGTTCTGGAAAAGGATCCCTTGCCCCGCTACAAACCCTGTGGGGGGGGAGTTTCTCCTATGGTGGCGGCTTGGTTTGACTTCGACTTTGGCCCCGCCATTTCCCTCAAGATCCGGCAAATCCGCTACACCTGGCGCGGCGGCGATCCGGTGGTGGTCGATTTGGATTTGAAAGAGCCCGTTTGGATGGTGCGGCGGGATATTTTCGACCACTACTTGATTCAGCAGGCGCAAAAGCAAGGGGCTGCGCTCCAGGCAGAATGCCCCGTCTCCGGCCTTGAGTGGCAAAGTGACCACTGGCAGGTGATGACAACCGCCGGCCCAGTCTGGGGTCGGTACGTGATCGGGGCCGATGGGGCAAAAGGCTCAATGGCCAAGTGGCTGGGCTTTCAGGAACGCCGCCGTCGCTTGGCTGCCGCCTTGGAAGCAGAAGTGCCTCTCCTGCAGCCGCAAACTGCAGCCGCCCATTTTGACTTCGGCGCCGTCAGCAATGGCTACATTTGGAACTTCCCCAAGGCCGATGGCTACTCAATTGGAGCGGGCACCTTTCGGGGTGGAGAAAAACAAAACCTGCGGGAAATTGCCGCCCAATATGCCCAAAGCTTTGGCGTAGACTTGAAGTCAGTCAAGCCATTTGGCCATCCCATCTGCCTCTGGGACGAAGATCAACCGCTTCACACCCAAAATGCCCTCTTGGTGGGAGATGCCGCCTGCGTTATCGATCCGTTTACCGCCGAAGGGATCCGCCCTTCCCTTCTCACCGGCATGTTGGCGGCCCAGGCCATCGATCAAGCTCTAGGCGGGGATACAGAAGCTCTGGCGAACTACTCTGCCCGCGTGCAGCAGGAATGGGGCTCAGAAATGCGCTGGGCTAAGCGGATTGCGGCGTTGTTCTATCGCTTTCCGGGCGTGGGCTACAGGGTGGGCGTCAAACGACCGGGAGCCACTCGGCGCATGGGCCAGATCTTGGCCGGTGAACTGCGCTACAGCGATGTGGCCAGCTCAGCTATTCGCAAGTTAAGCGGTGGTCTGCTCGCCTAAGCCCGGCACCGACAGACGCGGGCGAGATCCAGGATCGTCGAAGCGCTTGCCGATCACCAGGCAGTTGCGGCCATCCGCTTGGCGGCTGTAGCTGAGGTGAGTAGAGAGAGCTTTCATCAGCAAAATACCCCGTCCCCCCTCGGACTCAAGATTGGCGTTGGGCGATGTGGGATCCGACAAGTTCCGAGCAAATCCCTCCAGATCAAACTCCTGCCCCTGATCCCAGATGCGCAACTCCAGCCCTTGCGGCATCAGCAGCAGCTCAATGTCGATGGGCGTACTTTCCGGCAGAGCGCGGTGGGCGTGGCGAACGGCGTTGGTAAACCCCTCTACCAAAGCCAACTGACATTCCGCCCAAATGGGATCCGGGATGCCCGCATTTCGGAAAGACTCAAACCAGGTCAAAACCTGGTCAAGCGCGTCCAGGGTTGTGTCAACCCTCAGCGCAAACGTTTGCCTCTTGTCCAGAGGGATCCCTGCCGCGTTCAAAACCGAACCCCAACGATGAGGATTGAACTCAAGCCCATCAATCCTGGCCGGATTGACCCTACCAGATTCTAGACCAGAGCCCTGCTAGAACGTGTCATCCCCCACTTTGGGGGGGTAGCTAGGGAGCGATGACCAAATCCACGCGGCGGTTCCGCTGCCGTCCGGCTTCTGTGTCGTTATCGGCCACCGGCAAGGTGGGACCAAAGCCAGAGGTTGTCCAACTGATGGGATGGCCTTCCGGCAGCAGCTTCGTCAAATAGTCCTTAACCGCATTGGCGCGGCGCAGGGAAAGGGCCAAGTTGTAGTTTAAGGGCCCGATGTTATCGGTGTGGCCATTCACTTGAACGCGGGCGCCGGGCATGGCCTCCAAGGATTTTGCCACCTGGGCCAACAGCGCCGCTGCTTCAGGTCGAATCTCGGCTTTGTCAAAATCGAACAGCAAATCGCCCGGCAGGCTGATGGTTTGGGTTCCCACCTGAAAGGAGGTTGGCGTTGTGGTCGGAGCCGGGGTGGGCGCAGAGGCGCTTTCTGCTCCTGGAGCGATCTCGGCAGCAGTGGAAGATTCCCTGACAGGCTCAGGGGCTGTTTGAGAACGCAGCCGTTGCAGCCGCGACTCCAATTCCTCAATTCTGATCAAGAGCTGGATCACCTGCTGGCGGATCTCCCGGATCTCCCCTTCCAGATCCGTGGGGCTCTCATGATTTTCCTCTGGATCTGCATTTGGATCTGCATTGGCTGTTGGGCTGGCCACCGGAGGATTGGCCTGGGGCGGGGCCAAGGTGGGCAGGATCGGTGGTGTGGGAGAAGCGGGTTGAGTGGGAGAGATGTTGGTCTCCGGCTGGGGCTGAGGCTGAGCCTGCTGGGGAAGCACCATCCCAACCCAGATCCCGCTGCTGACCAAGAGGATCCCGCTTAGGGAATGGAGAGCGACTGTTAGGAGCTGGGACGAACGAGCCATTGCAGGCAAACCTGATACATTTACGCTGAACACTGCTGAACATCACTGTTCAACTATGCAGCGATAGCATTCTGTTTGTTTCCAAACAGAATGGCGGTATCCCGCAAAGCTTTGAGTAGAATACCCAAAGCGCAGTTTCCGTGTCGTCTTACTACCAATTTTCTGCTTTGCTTTGGCTACCATGTTGGCAGACTCGAAAGTAAACAGAAAGATCAACTGGTAGTAATCCGTACTGAACATATTATACATTATTTTCAGTATAGTTGAGCTTATTATTGACTAGAGTCATGCTCCGGCTGGATGGGCGCAGGCAAGGAGCAGGAACTCCTCTCAACTCAACCCTCAAGACCTATCCTAACCGGCGACCCGATCTCGCCAAGGGGATTCTCGGTCGGTCAAGCTGCCACTTTCCGCCATCTGCTGTGGGAGGCTAATCAAAACTGATGCGACCTCGATAACGTCCTATAAGGGTTAAGCCGTTGATGGGATCCGCCAAATCCGCCACAAAAGGGGGAAAGCGGGGGTTGTCGCTGATCACCTTCACCTGGGACCCAGGCAGGCGCTGCAGCCGTTTGACCAACAGATCTCCATCCATCTGAAAGACGTAAATGCCTTCACAGCCCAGGTCTCCACCCTCTTGCCGCTCCACAAAGATCCAGTCGCCATCCTCCAAGGTGGGAGACATGCTATCCCCCTGCACCCGAATCAGACTTAGATCGGCAGGGTTTCCCTTCAAGTGCGTCCGCAGCCAGTTTCGCTCAAAAGCAACCACCGATTCGATCGATTCTTCGCGCACCAACACCCCCGCTCCGGCAGAGGCGGCTACATCGACAAAAGGCACATACACATACTCTGCTTTCGCGTCGGGATGCAACTGCGGGGATCCCTCCCCTGTAATCAGCCAATTGAGGTTGACCTGGCCCACTTGGGCAATTTTCACGGCCTTGTCAATGCTGGGCACGGATCCCTTCAGGTAGCTGCGCAAGGCCGTATCGCTAATTCCGGCCCGTCGCCCAAACGCATAGACGGCTTCATCGCCAATCACCCATCGCAAGCGGTCTGCAAAAGAAGAGCCAGAGGAGATGGACATCGGCTTAACGCTACATATTGTGTATAAGCAGATTTTTACCACTATATCTTGACAAGTCAACAACCGGTGCAGCCATTTGGGGACAATCTTCAACCTGAGCTGACCAAGCGGCAGAAGGGAAATCTCACTTATTGTTAGCAGGCTGGCTGGGGAATCCTACTGGCGCTACCGTGGTTTTGGGTTGTGTTCACAGCGGGTCAGCAGCGGGCCGGCACAGCTTACTCTACCCAAAAAGGTGCACGTGGGATCTTCACCAAGTGCTGGGGTAAGCTACCCTGTCTGTTGAACTTATTCCGGCAGTCTGTCTGGGTGAAAGATGGTAAACTACCCGACTCAGACCGCTAAAGCAATACGGAGCGGGCTTTTAGTAGCCCTGCAGTTAGTAAACTAACCACGGACCTCTGGGCTGGTTTACGACAACCCCAATCGACCGTTACCAGTGCCCTAAAAAGCCGTTTCTGGTGTCCGCATTATTATTATAACATAAAACAAATAAAGTCACGCATTCCTCCCAACACTGACTTTATGAGTACAGTGCGGGGCTCCTGCGATTTCTAGCTGAGATATCGGCATTAGCGGCCCAAAAGGTTCGGTTCCCAGATTGCCTCTAGGTCTACTTCAAGCTGTTCTGCCTCAATCCCTATGGTTTCCTCTGACCTCAAGCGCTGGCTGGATAACTTCCTGATTGCCGTTGTCTTTCTGGTGTTCGCCGGGTTTGTCTGGTTTGTCTTTTCCGTAACCGGGGCTTTTCTTGGGATCCCACTGGGCTACAAACTTTGGATGCGGCTCTGGCTGCCTTTGTTTCAGCCGGCTTTGGGGATCCTGATGGCCGGGGCGGTGGTGAGCGGAGTGTGGGGCTGGCTGGAAAAACGCCGCTCCCAACAATCATGATCATCAATAGAACTGAAGATCCCGTGGCGCAGGGGAGCCCCAGACTGGCTCTATACTGGAAACGTATCTAAATGTTGAGCACCTGAGGCAGTCTGGCGTCGTGTTTGTTCTGTCCGGCTACGAGTATTTGCTGGTTTTTCTAATCGTCTGCTCTCTGCTGCCGATTTTGGCTCTGGGGGCTTCCGCACTCTTGGCGCCAAAGCGGCGGGGATCCCTGCGGCGCAGCACTTACGAGTCGGGCATGGAGCCGTTTGGGCAAGCCTGGATCCAGTTCAACATTCGCTACTACATGTTCGCACTGGTCTTCGTCATTTTCGATGTAGAGACTGTGTTCCTCTATCCCTGGGCAGTGGCGTTTCACCGCTTGGGGCTGTTGGCCTTTGTGGAGGCCCTGATTTTCATCGCCATCCTTGTGGTGGGTCTTGTGTACGCCTGGAGAAAAGGAGCATTGGAATGGTCATGACGTCTGAGAAATCGCAAGTCTTGTTTCCGGGGGCTGCCCCCCAGGTGACTACCGACCTCTCCAACAACGTCGTTCTGACGACGGTGAACGACCTGTACAACTGGGCTAAGATGTCCAGCCTCTGGCCGCTGCTCTACGGCACCGCCTGCTGCTTCATCGAGTTTGCCGCCATGCTGGGATCCCGCTTCGACTTCGACCGCTTTGGCCTGCTGCCTCGTTCTTCGCCGCGCACGGCTGATTTGATCATCACGGCAGGTACGGTCACCATGAAGATGGCTCCGGCGTTGGTCAAGCTCTACCAGCAAATGGCTGAGCCGAAGTACGTGATCGCCATGGGGGCTTGCACCATCAGCGGTGGCATGTTCAGCTCCGATTCCTACACGGCAGTGCGGGGGGTGGACAAGCTGATCCCGGTGGATGTGTACATTCCCGGCTGCCCTCCTCGTCCAGAAGCGATCATGGATGCCATTGTCAAGCTGCGCAAGAAGATCGCCGCCGAGGACATGCGGGAACGAGGCCGTCTGCAGCAAACCCACCGCTACTACACGGTTAAGCACAACCTCAAGCCTGTGCCGGAGATCATCACCGGCAAGTATCTGGAGAGCGAGACCCGCCAAGCTCCCCCGCCAGAGCTGGCTGCGGCCATTGGCTTGCCAGTGCCCCCGGCCTTGCAAACCGCCGACTTTAAGCGGGCGGAACAGCAGCTCAAAGCCTTGCAGGGAGGAGTGTGAGATGGCAGAGGAGAATGCCCAGGAAAAACAAGCGCCGCCATCCGCAGGCGAGCAGTCGGAACCCTTGGTGACGTTGGAGCGGGGCCCGGTTTCCCAGTTTCTGGCCGACAACGGCTTCGAGCACCAGTATTTGGGGAGAGACGCAGCGGGGGTAGAGCTGTTGGAGGTGGAGCGGGACTTTCTCCTACCCTTGTGTACCGCCCTCTATGCCTACGGCTTTAACTACCTGGAGTGCCAGTGCGGGTATGACCTGGGGGCAGGGCAGCCACTGGTCAGCCTTTACCACCTGATCAAGCTGTCAGACGGGGCGGATCGCCCTCAGGAGGTGCGGCTCCAGGTAAAGTTGCCTCGCCACGATCCACGCCTACCTTCCGTATACTGGATTTGGAAGTCGGCGGATTGGCAGGAACGGGAAACCTACGACATGTACGGCATTGTTTTCGAGGGACACCCGAACCTGAAACGGATTCTAATGCCGGAAGACTGGATAGGGTGGCCCCTGCGCAAGGACTACATCACGCCTGATTTTTATGAGCTGCAGGATGCCTACTGATTGGGGATCCCTGACCTGGTGAGCAGCGTTGAACAGGATGGGTTGAGATGTGGCCTTTTTTGCTCTTGGCAATCTATGCAGGTGGAGTTTGGTACTCGGCCCGCAAGGCGGATCGCATCTATTCGGGATCTGGGAAGTGGGTGGTATCGGCCCTCTGGCCTGTGTTGTTGGTCTCGAACCGTCAGTTTCGCCAAAATTGGCGTCGTCCCCTGAACAAGTAAGTTGAGTGAGTCTGGATCCCTGGAATCCTCACCTGTGATCGCTCCTGAGCAACACCTACGCGACCCGAGTCTTTCTCTATCGACACCTCAGGCCACGCAGAAGTTGCGGGAGTTGATTTTCAGCCGCATTCGCGCTCAGGGACCGGTGACCTTTGCCCAGTTTATGGAGTGGGCTCTCTACGAGCCAGGGTTGGGCTATTACGAGCAGGGATCCCCGATTGGCCCCGACTACCTCACCTCTCCCCACCTGGCGGCGGACTTTGCCCAACTGTTGGCGGAGCAGATCCTTCAGTTCTGGCACATTTTGGGATCCCCCTCTGCCTTCACGGTCATCGAGATGGGGGCGGGCAGCGGTCGCTTGGCCCAGGATTGGCTGACCTACGTGCGCTCCGCTAACCCCCCTTTTTGGCAGGCACTGGAATATGGGATCCTGGAGCGTTCTGCCCACCTGCGGCGGCTCCAACAGGAGCGATTGGCTCCTTTTGGGGAGAAGGTGCGCTGGTTGGATTGGGACGGGATCCCGGATGAGTCGGTCACAGGCTGTTTCTTCTCCAATGAGCTGGTGGATGCTTTTCCGGTGCATCGGGTGCAGGTGCAGGATGGGGCTTTGCGAGAAATCTATGTCGATTGCGGCGAGGCTGCAGAAGCCAACTTCCGGGAAGTGCTGGGGGATCTGTCCACTCCTGAGCTGAGGGAGTATTTTGCCCGCTTGGGGATCCCTGTAGAAACTTATCCGTCCGGTTACCAAACCGAGGTGAACCTAAAAGCCTTGGAGTGGCTGCAGCTGCTGGCCCGTAAGCTGCGGCGAGGCTACGTGCTCACCATCGATTACGGCCACACCGCCCAGAGCTACTACAGCCCCCACCGCGCCCAAGGTACGCTCTTGGCCTACCGACAGCACGGCAGCTATACGGACCCCTATGTTCGGGTGGGATCCCAGGATCTCACCGCTCATGTGGACTTTACGACCCTAGAGCAAGTGGGAGAATCTCTGGGGCTAAGATGCCTGGGGTTCACCCGGCAGAGCAACTTTTTGGTGAACCTGGGATTGACCGAGCGGCTGGCTGCCCTCAGCCAAATGGGGAGCTCGGTTGGCGGCGAAGCTGCGGATGTGGGCCAAGTTTTGCGGCGGCGATCCGCTCTTCATGCGCTGCTGGATCCCATGGGGTTGGGGGGCTTTGGAGTATTGGTGCAGGCTAAGGGCCTGACCCCCTCAGAATATGCTCATCCTCTGCGGGGCTTTGGCGAGCCAGAGCTGTGAACCGTTTCGGTGCTATTGGGATGGGATGTCTGCCCCTACCGGCTACCGTTGCCTTCCATCGATGCCAGTTCTGCCATTGCTCTGGCGCTATCTTCCAGGTTGTCGATTCGCTCCTCGAGGGTTGCAAAGACTTCGTTATATTTGTCGGCCCATGCGACGCCGGCGGCAGTTTTGGTCATGCGGGCCGAGCCAAGAGATACGTCTGAAGATCCTTTTTTGGGAACGGATGGCCGTTCCGCGAAGTTGCCAGCAGCTGTTGAGGGATCAGCCTGGGTTAGGCGGGCAATATCCTGCTTCAGGAGATTCTGTTTTGATTGGAGTTGTTCCACCTTGGCTATGCCCTCTTTGAGGGACTGAATGAGCCTTTTTTTCTTGGCTTGTAAATCTCCAATCGAGGCTTTCAGGCTTTGCTCTTCTGCGCGTAACTGAGGAAGTCGTTCTTCTTGAGATTGGATCTGGATCTCTGTTTCAAAATGAAGCTGAGGAGTTTGAGCTTGCGAACGAGCCTCATCATAAGGTTGGGCAGCAGCCACCCCCTTCTGCTGGACTTTTGCCCAATCTTCAAGGGCAGCACGCAGACTGGCCAACTCGTTTTGCAATTGCTGTAGGTCTGAAGGAGTGATTTCGTTTTGCTTCTGTCGATTTTCGAGGTGCTGCAGAAGCTGGATTTTGGCTTTGGCCTCGCTTCCAGATAGAGCAGAAGCCACATAGCCTGTCATCCCCGTGGCCAAACCTGCTGCTCCTGCCTGCCACAGGGATCCTCCCGCCCCAAGGCCGCCAATAGCCACCGTAACTCCGGCCAACGCGGGAAAGGCAGTTATCCAAAGCTGGCGGCAGGAGAAAGGCAACATCATCGACCCCAGGGTGGAAGAGGAGATTGTCTTGAAGATTGTTTTGACCATAGGTAATGTTTGGGTAGGTTTTCTCTCACTCACAACTCCTCTTTTTTTAAGGAGAAAGGGGAGCTAGAACCAACACAAAGAACAAAGAACGCCTTAGAGACAATTTTACTGCACTATTTCACTGCACTTCATCACTGCACTTCAAGATGACTCTGGTGTACTGCTGAGGTTACAGTTCTTTACGCCATCCCTCCAGTATGGCCACAACTACAAGTCAATCGCCACTCTAAACCTGCAAGAGCCACTTCAGCTAGAAATTGCAGGAGCCCCGCACTGTACCCGTAGGGTCGGTGTCGGGAGGAATGCTATAACAATACTGCGGACACCAGAAACGGTTGTTTAAGGCACTGGTAACGGTCGATTGGGGGTGCTGTAAACCACCCCAGAGGCTCGTGGTTGGCTTGCTAACTGCAGGGCTACTAAAAGCCCGCTCCGTACCGCCTAGCGGTTGATGTCGGGTAGTTTACGCTCATCCTGACCGGCTTTCTTGGCAGCGACGCCCAAGGACATCTGCTTTGACATGCTCAATAGGACTCCGTCCCGCTGACGCGAAAGGACCCCGTCCCGCTGCCGCAGTGGATCCCAGGGCTTGGAGCCTTGAGGAGAAAGTGGGGCAACTGTTTCTGGTTTATTTTGAGGGAGCTGAGTTTTCCTCCGCTCTCGAGGAGATGATCCGGGACTACCACGTGGGCGGGCTGATCTTCTATTCGATTGCCGGCAACATTCAAACGTTGCCTCAGGTGGCCCAGCTTATTGCCGCGGCTCAGGCACAAGCCCTTGTCCCCCTGTGGATAGCCATTGATCAAGAGGGGGGGCCGGTGGTGCGCCTTACCGAGGGGGTGACGGTGTTCCCCAGCGCCATGGCAGTGGCAGCAGCGGGATCCCTGGCAAAGGCGGAAGCTATGGCCCGTGCGGTGGGAACGGAGCTGAAAAGTTTGGGGTTTAACCTCAACTTCGCCCCTGTTGTGGACGTGAACAGCAACCCCCACAACCCCATCATCGGCATCCGAGCCTTTGGGTCAGACCCGAAACAGGTGACAGATTACGGCCTCGCCCTGTGGCGCGGCTATCGGCAAGCCGGGATCCTCTGTACGCCCAAACATTTTCCCGGCCATGGGGACACCGATATGGATTCCCACCTGGGGTTGCCGCGGGTGGATCGCCCTCTGGAGGCGCTACAGACCACGGAATTGCGCCCGTTTCAGGCTTTGATCCGGGCAGGGGCAGAGGCGATGATGACGGCGCATGTGGTGATGCCGGCTCTGGGATCCGTCGGCGACAGCGGGACGAAGTCCTTGCAACCGGCAACGCTGGCCCCTGAGGTGGTGTCCGGCTGGCTGCGGCAGAGGCTGGGTTTCCAGGGTCTTGTCCTGACGGATTCCCTGACCATGGGGGCCATTGCCCGCACCTACGGCATTCCCGAAGCGGCAGAACTGGCCTTTAGGGCAGGAGCCGATGTGCTGGTGTTTGGGGCAGATCCCGGCTTTAGCCCGGCCATCCAAAAAGAAGCCTATGCCCATCTGCTGCGGGAGTTCCGTGCCGGTCGTTTGTCGGTTGAGCAGTTGGATCGGTCAGTGGAGCGAATTTTGACCTTGAAGCGGCGCTACGGATTGGGATCCCCCTGCCCCCCTTTCCCCCCTGCCGGCTTGGAAAACCACCGGGCACTGGCCCGCCAAATCGCCCAAGACAGCATCACCCTAGTACGGGGATCCCTGCCTCCCTTGGCCCCTGACCCGCTGCTCATTACCCCTGTGCCTCTTCTGGGGGATCTTTTCCAAAATGTCTGGCCCGGTGCTCAGGTTCTCAAGATCAGCCCAGAGCCCACCCCTGAGGATTTGCAAACAACCCTGCAAGGGGCGTCAAGAGCTGACCAAGTGCTGGTGGGATCCCTTGATCTGTTTCGTTACCCGCTTCAGAAGGAGTTGCTGGCGGACTTACTGGGATCCCTTCCGCCGGAAAAGGTGATTGGGTTGGCCTTGGGATCCCCCTACGACGCCTTTGCCCTGCCCCAGATCCCGGTCTATTTGGCCTGCTACGGCACTACCCCCGTCTCTCTACAGGCGTTGCTGCAGGTGTTGTTGGGACAGATCCCGGCCCAGGGTCGCTTGCCGGTTGGATCCCACTTGGAGGGATCCTGGTCGCGTTAGCGGGACAGAGCTCTTTCCCGTTAAAAACAGATCCACTAACTGCTGAGGCTGCTGACAGTGCGCCGCGCCAGGGCCGGCACCGTTCGCCTCACCAAGCCCGTCAGCACGCTGCCGGGGCCGATTTCCCACACCTCTTGGATGCCGTCGGCGGCCATCTGCAACACGGTTTCTCGCCAGCGGACAGGGGCAGTCATCTGGGCCAGCAGCGCCTGCTTAAGGGCTTGCGGATCCCGGCTGGCGGTGGCAGTGCAGTTGCTGTAGACGGGCACTCGCGGCGGCTGAAAGTCAACAGCGCGCAAGGTGTGGGCAAACTCCTCGGCAGCAGCCTGCATAAAGGGCGAGTGAAAGGCGCCACTTACCTTGAGGGGAACGGTGCGCTTGGCCTGCAACTGCTCACAGACGGCTTGCACCCCCTCCACTGAGCCGCTGATCACCACCTGATCCGGGCTGTTGTCGTTGGCAAGGGTGACATCGGGGATCATCTGGCACAGGTGCTCCAGCTTGTCGCGGTCAAACCCCATCACTGCCGCCATGCTGCCCGGGGGATCCCCTGCGGCTTCCATCAGTTGGCCCCGCAGCGCCACCAGCCGCAGGCCGGTTTCGAAATCAAACACGCCGGCAGCGTAGAGGGCGCTGTATTCGCCCAGACTGTGGCCAGCAGTGCAGGCAGGAGCCTGTCCCTGGGCGTAGAGATAGTCCGTCAACAGGGCCGATACGGTGAACAAAGCCGGTTGTGTGTAGCCGGTCTGGTGGATCTGGTCTTCCGACAGAGCTAAGGGATCCCATCCCAGCATCTGGCGGGCCAAAGCCAACTTCTGGGCTGCTCCCTGCCAGTTCCGCAAGTCCCTTCCCATGCCCACCGCTTGGGATCCCTGGCCGGGATAGATCCAGGCAACGGTCATCAATTCATTTCCCCCAACGAAACACAATCGCCCCCCAGGTAAGGCCGGCGCCAAAGCCCGCCATCACCCCCAGATCGCCGGCGCCAAAGCGTCCTTGCTCGATCCAAGTGGCCAAGGCAATCGGCACCGAAGCGCCCGAGGTGTTGCCGTAATGCTCTAAGACGCTGGCCACCCGCTGCGGATCCAGTTGCAAACGCTTGGCTACCGCATCGAGAATGCGCTGGTTGGCCTGATGAATAAAATATCCCTGTACTGCTTCCGCCGGGATCCCAGCCCGAAAGAGAGCCTTCTCGATGATCTCCGGCACCGCCTGGACGGCAAACTTGTACACCTCGCGGCCATTCATGGTGATGGGGCAGCAGCGATACTGCCCCACCTGCAGGGATCCCACCAGGGGCTTGGCCTCTGTAGCCATGGACAAGCTGAGTAGCTGGCTGCCACTGCCATCGCTGCGCAGCTCAATGCTGAGGATCCCGCCGGTTTCCCCCGCCTCCAGAACCACCGCCCCGGCCCCATCTCCAAACAAGACACAGGTGGTGCGATCTGCCCAGTCCACCGTACGGGAGAGCACATCCGCCGCCACCACCAAGGCCCGCCGGTACAGCCCGGTTTGCAAAAACTGCGCTGCCGTGGCCACTGCAAAGACAAAGCCCGTGCAGGCTGCCGTCAGATCAAAAGCCACCGCCCGCGTTGCTCCCAGAGCTGCCTGCACCTGAGGGGCCGAGCCAAACCGATCGACACCGGTGGAAGTGGCCAGCAGGATCAAATCCAGATCTTGTGGCGGGATCCCGGCCTGAGCCAAAGCGGCCTTGGCTGCCTGGACCGCCAAATCCACCAAGCTCAGCTCAGGGGGCAGAATGCGCCGCTGACGAATGCCGGTGCGGGGCCAGATCCATTCGTCGGAAGTTTCGACGATCTGGCCGAGATCGTCGTTGCTCAGGCAGGGATCCGGCAGGGCAGCCCCTGCCCCCACCAGCCGCACGGTCGGGAGGCTATGGCTGGGCATCTTCCACGGGTTCGGGACAGCGGGAGGAAGTCCTTTCCAGGGATCCCAACGGCAACACTTCCGGGCCAGAGCCAGAGTAGACCTGAAGGGGCCGGGTGCGCCGCCTGGGGTTGGATTCAGGTTCGCTAGGGTCAACCATTTCCGCCTGCAGCCGCTGTAGGATTTTCTGTTCTGCCGCCTCTTTGGCCAGGCGAATGGCGTGGTAGACCATCGGCGCCTTGGAGCTGCCGTGGGTAATCACGCAGATGCCGTTGACGCCGAGCAGCAAAGCACCGCCATACTCCACGTAGTCCATGCGCCGCTTTACCTGCTTGAGGTTGGGCCGGAGCAGCCAGCAGCCCAACTTGCCGCGCCAGCCGCGGGGCAGCTCCTCCCGCAGCACCTGGGTGATCACCTGGCCAACACTTTCGGCAAACTTGAGGAGGGCATTGCCCACAAAGCCGTCGCACACCACCACATCAAACTCCCCGGTCAGCACATCCCGCCCCTCGGCATTGCCGGCGAAATGGATCCCTGGCAATTGGGCCAGGCGC
Organism: Thermostichus sp. MS-CIW-26; assembly: GCF_054059115.1. Classification (NCBI taxonomy): domain Bacteria; kingdom Bacillati; phylum Cyanobacteriota; class Cyanophyceae; order Thermostichales; family Thermostichaceae; genus Thermostichus; species Thermostichus sp. MS-CIW-26. The sequence goes on along the minus strand of NZ_JBSSBV010000003.1, from coordinate 132,575 downwards.
TGGTGGGTGGCCAGAGCCAAATCGTTTCCCTTGTTGGGCTCCTCGCCGATGTTGAGCAGGCCCACCCGCGGACGCTCGACCCCCAGTACACACTGGCAGTAGAGGGATCCCATACGGGCAAACTGCTCCAAAAAGCGGGGCCGGCAATCTACATTGGCTCCCACATCCAAAAGCAACACCGGCTTGCCTCTTAAAGTGGGCAGAAGAGCACCAATGGCCGGGCGATCGATCCCTGCCAGCCGGCCCAAATTCAGGTAGGCCGCAGCCATCGCTGCTCCGGTATTCCCGGCGGCCACCACGGCATCCGCTTGGTTGGAGCGCACCTGTTGCATCGAGATGTTGATGGAGGCTTTGGGCTTTTTGCGCACCATCAGCGGCTCTTCCGCCATGCCCACATCCTCTTCGGCAGGCACAATGGTGATCCCAGCAGGCAAGGGTTGGGGCAGAAAGGGCTTGAGGGAATCTGGACGACCGACTAGTGCAATCCCGACCCGGAGCTGCCGATGGGCCAGCAGGGCGCCCTTGATGATCTCTTCGGGAGCGTAGTCACCCCCCATCGCATCGACCGCAATTCGCACAAGCTGACCTCACACTGGAATATCCTTGGCAACTGCAAGCAAGAAGCGGGGCAAAACGCACTAACCTCTGCAGTCCCCTCGCCCGAGAATTGGGAGCCCCAGTGGCTGCAGGGTGCTAGCGAATTTTACCAGATTTGTTTTCCTCAATTAAGGCCGTAGTTCCCCTTGCGCCGGTTCTCCCCACCCCCCACAGGAAACGTGAACTCCCTCACGCCTGCGCGAGGGTAGCCAAGAGAGAGTGTACCTGTTGGACGTGGTCGCGTGCGGTGGAGTTTCTGGCTTGGTGTTGGCTCAGCTCCGTCTCCAACTGCGCCAATTCTCCTGCCAACGCTGCCCACCGATCCCGCTCTGGGTAGAGGGTGGCCTGCAAGTGATTGAGGCGACCCCAGGTTTCTGCCATGGCCTGGGCGCGCGCCCGCAGGGATCCCTCCTCTTGCTCCAGGTGTTGCCACTGCTGCTCCAATTTCTGCCGTTGGCGGGCGAGCTGCTCCTGCTGAGAAGGCAAGGACGATTCCAGTTGTTGAATGAGGGTTTGCAGACGACCTTTTTCTTGGAGAAGATCCTGCTTCTGGCTGCCGATCTGTTCCAGGAGCGGCCCAATATCGACCTGAACCGGGGCAGCAGCTTGATTTTGCAGCTGTCTAAGGCGGGCTTCCTGGCGGGTCAACTCTTCATACTCTCGCTGCAGGTTTTTTTCCTGAGGCAGCAGGGCTTCTTCCAAAGCACTGCAGGCAGACTGGGCATAGTCGATATCCATCTCGATGTCAAACCGCTCCTCTGGAGAGGCGCTGGCCAGCCGCTCTTGCAGCTCCCGCAGGGTTTGCCGGTTTTGCTCCAGTTCGGCCCGCTGCTGGCTGACCTGGGCCGCCCGCTGCTCGTAATCTCGGCGCAGTTGGCTGACCAAAGCCGCCAGCTCCTCGACCGAGATCGCCGGCTCCCCAGCCCTGCCGTTGCTGCTGCCATCGACGATAAAGTCGTACTCCTGCACCAGACGAGAGGCTTTCTGGTATAGGCTCTCTTGAGATTGCAGCTGCTGGAGAATCCTCTGCAGGTGCTCTTGATGGGCTCGCAGGGATCCCTGCCGAGTTTGCCACTCTGCTTGGCTTTGCTCCAGGGATTGTCGGGATCCCCACCAAGCGGTGTGGCGTTCTTGCCAAGCGCGGTAGTCTCGATCCAGCTCGTCTTGCCGGGCCTGGGCCTGCTGACGTTCTGCTTCCAGTTGGGCAATCTGTTGATTCAAGTGCTCCTGCTGCTGCTGAATGTGGCTTTTCAAGCTTTGCAGAAGCGCCAAGGGATCCCCAGCCGGATGTAGAGTCTCCTGGAGCTGCTGCACCAAAGCCTGTAGCTGCGCTGCTTCTGCCTCCCCCAAGCGGCTGGAGCGAGCTTCTTGCAACTGGGCTTCCAACTCTTGCCGCTGCCGATTCAGAGCTTCCCGCTGCTCTCCGATCAGGCGCTGTTGTTCAGCCAAGTAAGCCTGCTGGGCTGCCAGTTCCTCTTTGAGGCTGTCCAGAAGTTTGCGATCTTCCTCCACACTCTTGTATTGCTCATACAGCCGCTGCACCTCTTCTTCCTGGGCTGCTAGCTCCATCTCGCGGCGGGTAAGCTCATGCGCCTGAAAGGTGAGGGACTGTTTCCAAACCTCGATCTCCTCTTCCTGGCTGCGGGCTCTGAGCTGAAGTTGGCTGAAGTTTTGCAGATAGGTCACCAGTTGGCGAGCGGCTTCGCTGATGCGGGCGACCTGACGGCCGCCGGAGATTTCCGCCAGCACCAATGACCCATCCTTGAAGCGCCCAGCCTCCTGGGCGATGCGGCCTTCCAAGGTAATGGATTCTTCGTTCACGGCCACCCAGGTATTGTCCTGCTGCTGCTTGGCCAGCAATTGCAGAGACGACTTGGCAAATCCAATCGGCTTGGATAGCTCTGCTAGGTACAGCACGCCTGAACTCCTCTAAAACAGCATGGACAGCACCAGCCCTGACCCCACCGAGCCACTGCCCCTGGCCGGGGAAAAATGGACGGCCGCCAGAACATGGCTCGCCGAGGCGCATAAAGACTACACCACCTTTCTAGACTCAACCATAGGGTAAAAAAAACGCCTTCGCCAGATGAGTTTTGGGGATGCCTGGGGTAGCTATTCAAACCGGTGGCGGAGCACTAAAGTAGTCTAGGGTGTGGTGTAGAGTTGTGTTCGGGGGTTGTATGGAGCTGCAAGGTGAGCCGCTTTCTATTCGTCGGCGTTCTCCTGCCCCGCCGGTGGTCGTAGCCTCTCAGGTGTACCAGACAACAGCGCCGGAAGCCAAGCCGCGCCACATTTTGGAAGAGATCGTCTGGCACAAAGAACAGGAGGTGGAGCGCCAACGGGAGCAGCTCCCCCTGAAGCAATTGCAACGGCAACTGGATCAGGCTCCGCCGGTGCGGGATTTTGTGGCGGCTCTTACCCAGTCGCCTCACCCTATCTCTGTGATTGCCGAGGTCAAAAAAGCCTCTCCCAGCCGCGGCGTTCTGCGGGATCCCTTTGACCCAGTAGCCATTGCCCAGAGCTATGAAGCCGGTGGGGCCAGTTGCCTCTCGGTGCTCACAGATGAGCGGTTCTTTCAGGGCAGCGGCGAGTATCTGCGCCGGATCCGTCAGGCAGTAGGGATCCCCATCCTCTGCAAGGAGTTCATCCTCTACCCCTACCAAATCCTCTGGGCCCGCAGCCTGGGGGCAGATGCGGTGCTGCTGATTGCCGCCATTCTCTCGGATGCGGACTTGGGCTATTTTCTCAAGCTGGTTCGGCAATTGGGCATGGCAGCTCTGCTGGAGGTGCACACTTCCCAAGAGTTGCAGCGGGTGTTGCGTTTGCCCCAACTGCAAGACTCCAGGGGGCAGGTGCTCATTGGCATCAACAATCGCGATCTGAGAACCTTTGCGGTGGACTTAAACACAACGCGCAACCTGTTGGCCGCCCACTCGGAGCTCCTTGGCGATCTGCCTGTGGTCAGCGAGTCCGGCATCCATACCCCCGCCGATCTGCAGCAGTTGCGGGCCTGGGGGGTGCGCTCTGTGCTGGTGGGGGAAGCGCTGGTGACCCAGCCGGATCCCGGCCAAGCTGTGCGCCACCTGTTGTCATCTCAGTGAATGAGAACCCTCCATCATATGGATCTCTGTTAAGAACAATGGATCTCTAAGGATTGCTCAGACCGATGAAACGTATTCCTGTGCCGGCTCACATCCACTACGAATTTCTGCTGCGGGTGTTGGAGCGGCAAACCTTTCCGGCAGTAGAGGAACAGGATTTTGGCAACCGAGGCCGCACGCAAGAGCTGATCAACTCCCTGCGCAAAGCCCTCACCCAACAGGTGCAACTGGAGGAAGAGTGGCGACAGCGGGGCTATCAGGTGGACTACCGCTGGAATATGGACGAGCCTCAGCCTTCCTCTTGACCTTCCAGCCCACTGTAAGGTTTAGCATCCTTTCAGTGGCATTGGGGGGGTTTCCCAAGATGCAGGTTGTTTTGACAGTGCCCAAGCTGGCCTGTGGGGCCTGTATAGACACCATTGCGCAAGCGGTGCGGCAACTGGATCCCCAGGCGCAGGTGGAAGGGGATCCCAAAACCAAACAGGTGCGGATTACTTCTGGGCGGTCTGTGGGCGATTTGCGGCAGGCCCTCACCCAGGTGGGATATCCCCCGGCCTAGTCAATTTTGGGCCGGGAACGGTCGGGCGTCTGTTTTGAATTTCTGTACAGATGGCTGCCTTCGCCCTGCCCAGGGTGGAGAGTAGCTGTCGTTTCATCAACAAGGTGTTGCCATGTCTGCCCATAAAGGGTCATCGGGTGCACTATCGGCCTCTGCGCCTTCTCCTGAGGGCACTTGGCAGTTGGCCCTGCAAGGGATGAGCTGTGCCTCCTGCGCCCGCAGCATCGAACAGGCCCTCACTCAGGTGCAGGGAGTATCCTCCGGATCCGTGAATTTTGCCAGCGAGCAGGCCACCGTCAAAGGGGATCCCAGGCTGGTGGATCCGCAGGCGCTGATTCGGGCGGTGGAGCGGGCGGGGTATCGGGCGCGCCTCATCCAAGAGGATTGGCAACTGGACGATCCGACAGACCCAGAGCGGATCGCCCAACGGGCCGCAGAACGGGAACTGAAGCTCAAGGTGGCGATAGGGGTGGGCATCAGCACGGTGCTGGTGATCGGATCCCTGCCGATGATGCTGGGGATGGACATCCCGGGCTTTCCCATGTGGCTGCACAATCCTGGGTTGCAGTTGCTGCTGACGGCTCCGGTGCAGTTTTGGGTGGGCAAGCATTTTTATCGAGGCGCTTGGGCCGCTTGGCAACGGCGCTCGGCGGATATGAACACGCTGGTGGCCTTGGGGACGAGCGCGGCTTTTTTCTATTCTGTTTTCCCAACGGTTTTCCCCGACTCTTTCCATCGGCAGGGACTGCATCCCGATGTGTATTACGAAGTGTCGGCGGTGGTCACCACCCTGATTCTGGTGGGCAAGTGGATGGAGCAACGGGCTAAGGGGCAAACCTCCGAAGCCATTCGCAAGCTGATCGGGCTGCAACCGAAAACGGCAAGGGTAATTCGCCATGGGGTGGAGCAGGATATTCCGATTCGGGAAGTGCAGGTGGGGGATCGGATCCGGGTGCGCCCCGGAGAGAAGGTGCCGGTGGATGGGGTCATTCTAGAGGGATCCTCCAGCCTCGACGAGTCCATGGTGACCGGCGAGAGCCTGCCTGTACTCAAGTCGGCGGGGGATGAGGTGATTGGGGCAACGCTGAATCGGACGGGCAGCTTTGTGATGGAGGCGCGGCGGGTGGGCAAAGACACAGTTCTGGCCCAGATCGTGCGCTTGGTGCAGGAAGCTCAGGGATCCAAAGCTCCGATTCAACAGGTGGCGGATCGGGTGACTGCCTGGTTTGTGCCGGCAGTGATCGGGGTGGCAGTTCTAACTTTCGTGCTCTGGTGGGTGTTGGCGGACAACCTGACGCTGGCCTTGGTGAACACGATTGGGGTGCTGATCATCGCCTGCCCTTGCGCGCTGGGGTTGGCGACCCCCACCTCGATCCTGGTGGCCACGGGACGAGGGGCAGAATTGGGGATCCTGGTGAAAAGTGCCGACAGCCTGGAATTGGCCCACCACTTGCGCACGGTGGTCTTGGACAAAACCGGCACCCTGACCGAAGGTCGCCCTACCGTCACCGATATTTGGGCTAATGGCTCCTCTCCCCTGACGGTGTTGCGCCTGGCAGCGGCAGTGGAGCGGCACTCGGAACACCCTTTGGCCCAGGCGGTGGTGCAGAAAGCCGAAGCGGAAAAAATTGCCATCCCTCTTGCCCAGCATTTTCAGGCAAGGATAGGCAGTGGGGCAGAAGCCTGGGTGGAAGACCAGTGGATCCGCATCGGTCGGCTGAGCTGGCTACAGGAGATGGGGATCCCTTGGGATCCCTCTTGGTCAGAGCGGGTTCAGAATTGGGAAAGCCAGGGCAAAACGGTGATCGGCGTAGCCCAATCCCAGAGCCTGGTGGGGCTGTTGGCCATTGCCGATCCGCTCAAACCCACCTCTCCTGAGGCAGTGCAACAGCTGCAACAGATGGGTCTAGAGGTGATCCTGCTAACCGGGGATAACCCCACCACGGCCCAAGCGGTTGCTCGGCAAGCAGGCATTCAGCGGGTAATTGCCCAAGTCCGTCCGGATCAGAAGGCAGCTTACATACGCAGCCTAAGACAACCGCGACGGCGGGTGGCCATGGTGGGAGATGGCATTAACGATGCTCCGGCTCTGGCAGAAGCCGATGTGGGGATCGCCATCGGTACGGGTACGGATGTGGCGATGGCCGCCAGCGATATAACCCTCATGTCGGGGGATCTGCGGGGAGTCGCCACAGCCATTCAACTCAGCCGGGCCACCCTCAACAACATCCGCCAGAACCTCTTCTTCGCCTTTATCTACAATACGCTGGGGATCCCGATTGCCGCTGGGGCGCTCTATCCCTTTACAGGCTGGTTGCTCAACCCCATGCTGGCGGGGGCAGCCATGGCCCTGAGTTCCATTTCGGTGGTCGCCAATGCCCTGCGCCTGCGACACTTTCAGCCCCCCAGACCAGCGGGCCGGCGTTAGGCCCTCTCCCAGGGGCAAGGGGGATTAGCGCGGCAACAGTTTTGCTGCCCTTTGAGCATGAGTCTGCCGTACCGCTCATGCCTCAGGGCTATCTTCTGGCAGACAAGAACATCCCCCCCGGGAGCTTGGTGAATGGCAAGCGGCAAGCTAACCTAAAAAGCTCAGGCAGATTGGGGAAAGCGCGGTGCAAATCCGCCACTGTGACGCAACTGTGATGGGATCCCTCCCTCAGCCAGAACACCCACCTGCCGTTGTCCTGTACCCCTTGCGATTCACAAGGAACGGAGTTTTTTGTGTTGAATACCCTCAGTGTTTCCCCTCCGCTTGCGGTTGGGCAGTCTCCTGTTGTCCCCCTGCCCCTGTTGCTCATCGGCCACGGATCCCGCGACCCTGAAGGGCGGCAAGCCTTTCTGGAGTTGGCCCAAGTCTACCAATCCCTCACTCCCCATCGACCGGTGATCCCTTGTTTTCTGGAGCTGACGGAGCCGAGTATCGCCCAAGGGATCCAGCAGTGTATTGCCCAAGGGTGGCAAGAGATTGTGGTCCTGCCGCTGCTGTTGTTTGGGGCCCGCCACAACAAGTTCGATGTGACGATGGAACTGGATCGCCTGCAGGCCCTCTATCCCCAGTTGCGCATTCGTTACGGTGGGCCGCTGGGGATCCGCATCGAGATCCTGCAACTGCTGCGAGACCGATTGGCTGCTTTGATGGCCGCCCAACCGCAGCGGATCCCAGAGGCAGAAACCGTGCTCCTATTTGTGGGTCGCGGCTCCAGCGATCCCGAGGCCAATGCCGAAGCCTGTAAACTGGCCCGGTTGCTTTGGGAAGGATCTGGGTTTGCCGCTGTGGAAACTTGCTTTATCGGCATTACCCATCCCCGCCTGCCCGTGGGATTGGAGCGGGCCTTGTCCTGGCATCCGCGCCGGGTGATCGTGCTGCCCTACTTCCTGTTTACCGGAGTGCTGGTGAAAAAAATTGAGGCGGCAGTGGAACAACAACGACAACGACAGTCGGAAATCGACTGGCTGATGCTGCCGGAATTGGGCCTTGTGGATACGGTGCTGCACAGCCTGCAGCAACTGGAGCAGGAAGCCCTACAGGGCCAAACCCAAATGAACTGCCACCTGTGCAAGTTTCGCCTGGCCGTGAGCGCAGAGGTCAGAGCTGGGCATACCCATCACCACCCTCACGAGCATCATCACCACCATCACGGGCACGGATCCCATCACCATCCTCATTCCCACCCTCACCACGACCACGGCCATACCCACGCAGCGGCTGGGGATCCCTGGGCCCAATTAGAGGGCTACCACCAACGGGCATGGCAGGTGCCCTAAGAGGGAAACAGAGGCTGCTGGCGGGATAAACTGAGTGCAGACAGGCCATTTTTGAACCTGGTTTTCCCGCTCTAGCGGTTGTGATGACGAAAAAACGATGATGCTCTCCCGCTCCTCTTGGGTCTCGGGTGCCGCTGCCGCGGGGAGCGGGATCTTTGTTTTCGCCCTGGTGGTGGGGCTGCTGGATCAGATCCTGCCAACCCTGCCCAGGGTTTCCTTATCCTTGGCCGGGATCCCTGGGATCCTGGCTGGAATTGGGTCTGCCTATGGGGTTTGGCAGGTGGTTCAGATGGGTCTGCAATCGGCTTCCTGGAGCGACTTTCGAGAATCGCTGGTGGCGACCCTATCTCCCTTTGATCCTGCCGACCACGGCGGCGAGCCACGACAACCTAAGGGGGATCCTCGCCCTTGGCAGGTGGCTCAGGAGATCCGGCAAACCCAGCTCCGCCATCAAAAGATCCTTGACCGCATCAAGCAGCGGGTGAAAGCCGAAATCCAGACCTGTGAACGCGCCCAAGCCCAACTGCGCAGCGAGCAGCAACGGTCTCGAGTCCTGCAGGCCCAAGCCCAACAGTTACAACAGCATCTGCAAAACCTACAAACATCTTCCCCTTCTCCAAGCTCCGAGTCGACCAAACCCACGCCAGAGCAAGCGCTGCGCCAAAAGCTCCGCCAACTTCAATCCCAGGTCACCACCCTGAAAATAGAATTGGAACGCCAAAGGACCCAACTGCAACACGCAGAAGCAGAGCGGGCTCAACTCCAGCAGCAGCAGCAAAAACTCAAGTGCATCCTGCAGCGCAAAAAATTGGAAAATCGAGAGTTGCGCTCCCAACAGGCAGAATGGGCCCGGCAACTGGAGCAAACTCAACAGGAGCTGCAAACTTTGCGAGAGTCCTACCGCGCCTTGCAAGTTCTACAGGAAATAAGCTCCACCCTAACCCAAAACCCATCTCACGAAAGGGCGGAAACGGAGTCCTCTGGATCCTCCGACTAGCCGACCCGCTTTAGAACAAATACACTCCCCTCGCTGCCCCGGCCCATCCGCAAATCTTCATCCAAATAGGTGATATCCAGCCAACCCGTTGGCTCGCGGCGGCGGATATCGATTTGAATAGCCGGGATCCGCTCCGGAGCCCGCTCGAGCAAATCGAGAAAACTCTCGATCTCGTAGCTCATCAAAGCTTGGGATCCGAGCACCAATCGCTCGAAAATCACCCTCACCCGGCGCTCAGATTCGGGGTAAAAGCGCGCTGATACAGCCAAGACTCCCCGTGGCACCCAAGCCTCCAGCCAACCGGATCCCTGGATCTCCGCCACGTTGAAGACCCGTCCAGCCTTGGCCCGAATACACTGGTAGATCTCGCCGGTGGTCAAAAAAGGCAACTGTGCCAGCCGCAGCAGAGCTGTGCTGGTGGTAAAGAGGGTGAGCCAGTTCCCCTCCAACCCTTCAGGAGCCGATGTTGGCTTGGGGGTGGGGTTGAGCGCTTCTAGGACGGCAATTTGAGACAAAATCTGGGCTTTTTGGTCAGGGGAAACTTTCCGGCCCCGGTCGGTTGCCTCCAGTAGGTGCAGCAGAGCCGATTTTTGCTGAGCCAGGGCCTCAGACATGGGCACACTCCGAAGGCACTGACCCTATTTTAGAGAACGCGGGATCCCTCTGCCCTTAACCGTCTTCTCCCACCAGTTTCAGGTTCAGATCTGCCACCTGCTCATACCCTAGCCCGGCCCGCACCACCAGCGGCTCGGATCCCGTCAAGTCAATTACCGTAGAGACCTTGGCCCGACGGGGGGCATCGTCATCCAGCACCAGATCCACCTGTTTTTCCAACTGCCGCATTTCCTCAGCCGCAAAGATCCCACCCTCATCCCAGGGATCGCTCTCCCATTCCCAGGTTTGCCCAAAACTTAAGCCCAGGGATCCGACGGGATCCCCCCCCAGCTTGGCAGAGGTGGAGACAATTGGATTGCCCAACTCTTCCAGCAAAGCCTGACAAATGGCCGAGTCGGGCACGCGGATGCCGGTGGTTTTCCGTTTGGGCTCCATCACCAACTTGGGCACCAGCTTGGTGGCCGGCAACAGAAACGTAAACGGGCCCGGGATCAGCCGCCGCATCAGCCGATAGGCCGAATCGGTTACCTGGGCATAGTGGGCAATGCGTGAGAGAGAAGGGCACAAAAAGGTAAGAGGCTTGTCGTTGGAGAGCTGCTTGATACGGCGTACCCGCTCCACTGCTTGTTTGTGGGTCACATCGCAGCCAATGGCATAGACTGTATCGGTGGGGTAAAGCATCACCGCCCCCTCCCGCAAAGCCGCCGCAATCCGCCGGATGGAACGGGCCTGGGGCTGTTGCGGATGCAGCTTAAAGTACTCGGCCATCGGGCAGATGGGAAGAGGTCAAGACTGGGAGCAGCTCCCCCCCAAAGGGTTTTCCACAAGAGGGCGGGGGGTCGGTGGCACCGACGCGGGCGGGGATCCCTGAGATTCGGGCCAGTCCTTCAGTTGTTGCATCAGGGCTTGGATGTGCAGACGGGGCAGATAGGGCCAGTCGCCCGCTTCTTCCAAATCTTGAAGCACCCGATACAGAGCTTGACGGGTATTGGGCAAAGACTCCCGAAAGGCACCTTCCAGGATCGCGCGGTGCAACTCCTCCAGCAGCCGCAGGAGCATCAGCAGCTCCACACACGCTCCCGCCCTCGCCTGAGCCGCCTGTTCAACGGCCAACATAATCTGACGCAAATCCGGTGGCAGATCCTCCGCCGAGATATACATGGCCACTCGTCTCTGGGTTCTGGGAAGGCAGGGGCTTTCCCATTCTAAGATTCTTCTGCCCTAGGACTGGATGGATTTTGCCCCCACAAGATCCAACTCCGCAGACTGTTGGGATCCCCGACCCAGGCACTGCCACACCCGCTGCAAGAGGGCATCCAGCCCCTGCTTGGCAATCGCAGAAATGGTCACCACCGAAGTGCCGGCAGCAGCAGACAGCCTCTGGGCGCGCTCGGCAACCTGCTGGGGATCCAGAACATCGATCTTGTTCAAAACCAGGATTTGTGGCTTATCGATTAACCCGTGGCCGTAGGCGCGCAGCTCCTGCTGAATAACCTGGTAATCCTTGACGGGATCCGCCGCCGTGCCATCCACCAAATGAATCAGTACCCTGGTACGCTCCACATGGCGCAAAAACTCATGGCCCAGCCCCACCCCCAAGTGCGCCCCCTCGATCAGCCCCGGAATATCGGCAAACACCACCCCATCTCCCGATGGATGGGGCACCACCCCCAAATTGGGCTGCAACGTGGTGAAGGGGTAGTCAGCAATCTTGGGCCGGGCAGAGGAGACCACCGAAATCAGAGTGGACTTGCCCGCATTGGGCAGGCCGACAATGCCCACCTCGGCAATCAACTTCAGCTCCAGGCGCAGGCGCACCCGTTCTCCCGCTTCGCCCTTGGTGAATTGGCGGGGGGCGCGATTGTGGTTGCTCAAAAAATGGGCATTGCCTAAGCCGCCTTTGCCCCCACGGGCTACCAGCAATTGATCCCCCTTGCCCACCAGATCGCCCAACAATTCCCCCGTCTCCGCATTGAACACCACAGTACCGCAGGGCACCCGCACCAGCCGATCCGCACCACTGGCCCCGCTGCGATGGTTGGGCCCCCCTTTGGCCCCGTGTTCCGCCTTGATCACCGGTTGAAAGCGAAAATCCAACAGAGTTTGCAGGCCGGGATCGGCCACCAAGATCACCGAGCCGCCCCGCCCGCCATTGCCGCCGGATGGCCCCCCAGCCGGCACATACTTCTCACGGCGGAAGGCAACGATGCCATCCCCGCCATTTCCCCCTTGCACTTCAATTTCGGCTTGGTCGATAAAGTGCAATCGTTCTTCTCCCAAATCTTCTATCTTCCAGCTTGGCAAGATCCCCGGAAAACTTGCCACAAAAGACGCTCCTCTAAGCTACGATGGTATTTCCCAGCCACATCCTCCCCAGGTGGGAAAGTGGAAGTGGGATCCTGCCAAACTCGATTGGCCTTCTACCCTTTATCCCGCGCAACTGATCTGTTACTGCACCCCTATGAGTCGATTCACTGCTGCCGATGTAGGTTTTACCACTGAAGACTTTGCCGCCCTTCTGGATAAGTACGACTATCACTTCAGCCCTGGCGAAATTGTGGCGGGTACAGTATTCTCGGTGGAGCCACGCGGTGCTTTGATCGATATTGGGGCCAAAACGGCTGCCTTTCTGCCGCTCCAGGAGATGTCGATTAGCCGCCTGGAAGACCCGCACGAGATGCTGCAGCCCGGAGAAACCCGCGAGTTTTTTATCCTCACCGAAGAAAACGAAGAGGGACAGCTGACCCTCTCCATCCGTCGCATCGAGTACATGCGGGCCTGGGAACGGGTACGGCAGCTCCAGAAAGAAGATGCCACCGTTCGCTCAACCATTTTTGCCACCAACCGAGGTGGAGCCCTGGTGCGGATTGAGGGGCTGCGGGGCTTTATCCCCGGATCCCACATCAGCAGCCGCAAGCCAAAAGAAGAGCTGGTGGGCGAAGAGCTGCCCCTGAAGTTTTTAGAGGTGGACGAAGACCGCAACCGCTTGGTGTTGAGCCATCGCCGCGCCTTGGTGGAGCGGAAGATGAACAAGCTGGAAGTGGGCGAGGTGGTGGTCGGCACGGTGCGGGGCATCAAGCCCTATGGTGCCTTCATCGATATTGGCGGCGTCTCCGGCCTGCTGCACATTTCCGAGATCTCCCACGATCATGTTGACACGCCCCACAGCGTCTTCAACGTCAACGACGAAGTGAAGGTGATGATCATCGATCTGGATGCGGAGCGGGGGCGGATCTCGCTGTCCACCAAGCAACTGGAGCCCAATCCCGGCGACATGATTCGGGATCCCAAGCTGGTTTACGAGAAGGCCGAGGAGATGGCAGCCAAGTACCGTGAGCAACTGTTGGCCGCTAAGCAAGGACAAGCGGCAGAGGCCCCACCGGAAGTGGTGGAAGAGGAGCTGGAATACGCGGCGGCGGCTGTGGAATGAGGGCAAGCTTGGCGCCATCTCTGCCTGCGATGAGACTGAGGTTAGGAGCCTTCAGCTCCGTTGGCGTGGGTGGCTTGTGGGAGCGGGGCAGCCCAGGCTCCTAGGGAGACGGGTACTGCTGCTGTGGCGAAGTAGGCCGACGGCGCTCACGCAGGGCTGCAAACCTGCGCCAGTAACGGGAATCCCCCTCTCCTGAGCTTGAGGAGCTGGTCAAAGACTGTAGATCTGCCCATCCATGAGCAGATGGGTGATGCCTTTCTTTTGCAGTTGGGTGCGCACAATCTCCAGGATGTAGCCGGGAAACTGGATCACCCGGTAGGGCGGGTAGGTGTTTCTGCCCCGACGGCTCATTTCGGAAAAGCGACGGGCCACCTTGTGGTTGTCGAAAATGGGCAGCGTATTGGCGTTGTCGATCCCTTCGATGGGCAGGGATCCCGAGCCAAAGAATTCTTTGAGAGGGCGGGTGGTCAGTTCTTGGTAGCGGTCAACAACGACATAGCAGGTTTCCGGTAGGGTGAGCTCTTCCAGGGGTAATACCTGAATTTGATAGCTGGGATCGGTGAGGGGATCCTCTTCTGGCCCATCTTCATCTTCTAGGAGATAGTCAGGGTCGTCCTCATCCTCGTCTTCGAGGTCACGGTCTTCTTCGGTCTCTTCCTCATCCTCTTCCCCGACATCCTCCACATCTTCCTGAAGCTCAGCCGCCAACTGCAGTTCTTCTGGGGGCAGTTTTGGCAGAGACTCTGTTCCAGCGGTGTTATCCTCGCCTTCGTCGTTTGCGTTCGGCTGCAGCGAGGGAGATGAAAAAGGCAGCTCCGGCTCCAGCGGCAAAATCTGCTGCTCTGGGGCTGGGATCCCGCCAACAACAGCTTTTTCCCCCATGTCTTTGCGGCGGGCAGCCGAGCGTTTGAGATGGATCAACCGCTGATACTCATCGGCAGCGATATTTTCCTTCAACACGCGGGTGATGGTGGTGATGCTCACCTGAAATTGCTCCGCCAATTCGACGGCGGTCGCTGCCGAGCCGCGGTAGGCGCTAACAATTTGCTGTTGTTCTTGCTCTGAAAGTTTGCTGCGAGCCATCCCAGATCACCCAATCCAAAAACCGAAAAAACTGAAGAGGATCCTTAGCCAGCGGCGGCTGCCCCGCACACCCGGCTGAGGCCGGCAGCCAGCTGCTCCCGCTCCAGCCCCTTGCCGATCAACACAATTTTGGACAAGCGGGGCTCATCGGGATCCCAGTCCCGTTCCAGAAAAAGGGTTTGCCGCTGGCCTACCTGATGAAAGATAACCCGCTGCGGCTCATCCACAACCCACAGCACCCCCTTGGCGCGAAAAAGGGTCTCGGGCATGTCTTGTAGCCAATCGCGAAAAGCCGCCAAATCCAGCGGCTGCTGCAGTTGAAAGCTCACCGATTGGATCCCGTCTTCCTCGAGGTGATGGCTATGGTGGGCCTCAGTCTCTGCATTGGGGAGCCTGGGATCCCACAATTCTGGGCGGAAGGCATGCACATCCAAGATGCGGGCCAGAGGCACCTGGGCATGGGTGGTGAGCAGGCAAGGGGCATCGGGGTTGTAGCGGCGCAGATCGAGAAGGATCCGCTCTCGTTCGGCTTCGCCGATTAAGTCCACCTTGTTGAGCAACACAATGTCGGCACTGCTGATCTGGTGGGCAGCAGTTTGCGAGCGCCGGAAATTCTGCCAGTATTCGGCCCCATCCACCAACGTCACCACGCCATCCAGGCGCAACTCCTCATGAAAAGTCCTCTGCACAAATAGCTCCGTCACCTGCCTGGGATCCGCCACGCCGCTGGTTTCCACCACCAGATAGTCCAACGCCTGGGCATGCTGGAGCAGCTGGCGGGCCGCCCGTTCAAAATCCTCTCGCACCGTGCAGCAGAGGCAACCATTGTTGAGCTGCATCAGCCCCCCCTCGGGCATGTTGACCAACTCGCCATCGATGGAAATCTCGCCAAACTCGTTGAGGATCACTCCAATGCGCAACCCATGCTCCTCTTCCAAGATGCGCTTGAGCAGCGTGGTTTTGCCACTGCCCAAAAAACCTGTCAAAATCGTCACCGGAAGCTGAGCTTTCATATCAGGTGAGGCTGAACTGACAAGCGGCCAACAAACCCTTCTCTCAAGTTCCCCAGAAGCTCTACTAGCTTAGCTTTAGGGTTGGCTCTCCAGGACCTGGACAAGGGGGAACGACCGCTCCCACCCAAATTAGATCCTCTAACCCATCAACTAGTTATCCAACTATTTATTAATGTCCTCTGGGCGTTGGGGCAGACTCTCTCCTGAGGATCCCTGGGGACGAATGAGCTCGATCGGCAGGCCATCGGGATCGGCGATGAACGCCACTTCATAGACCTGGCCCCCAATTTGCTGGAGCTGGGGCGGCAGCAGCAGGGTAAGGGGCACTTGCGCTCGCAAATGTTCTAGGTAGTTGGCCAGGGATCCCCATTCGGGGCCCACCTCAAAAGCGGGATGGTAGTAGCCCACATAGTGGGGATCCCCAAAGGGATCCGGGGCAGGCCGGGGATCCGGCACCTGCATCAGCTCTAAGCGCCCCCAGGGACCACGCATCCAGCAGGCCAGCGTGATCCCGGCAGTAAAGCGTTCTTCCACCGCAAAGCCCAGCCCCTCGTAAAAAGCGATGGAGCGGAAGATATCGGCGGTGCGAATGGAAAAATGGTGTAGTTTCATCGTCCTGCAAAGCAGCCAGATGGGGCCAGACCGCTCGGATCATCGCCGATGACGGCTGGTCAAGCGCAGGTAGACTTGCTACGCTCCAGAAAAGTAGGCTGTCTATCTTAAGCACCTCTTGCAGTGTATGCTGGCCCGCCCAATCCTTGGGGCGGGAAATGCGACAACCTAAGCCGATTGCTGCCAACCTCAATTATGCCTAAGCTGGTCATTGTCGAATCTCCCACCAAAGCCCGTACCATCCGTGGATTCTTGCCCGCAGGGTACGAAGTTCAGGCCTCGATGGGACATGTGCGGGATCTCCCCGATTCGGCATCTGAAATTCCAGAAGAATTGAAAGGAGAAGAGTGGAGCCGCCTGGGGGTCAATGTCCACGCCGACTTCGAGCCCCTCTACGTCATCCCCAAGGACAAAAGAAAGGTGGTCAAGGAGCTGAAGGAAGCGCTCAAGAAGGCGGACGAGCTGATCCTGGCCACCGACGAAGACCGCGAAGGGGAAAGCATTAGCTGGCACTTGCAGCAGGTGCTGCAACCCAAAGTGCCCACCCGCCGCATGGTGTTCCACGAGATTACCCGCGAGGCCATTCAGGAGGCGCTGCAAAACTGCCGTGAGGTGGATGAACAACTGGTGCGTGCCCAGGAGACCCGCCGCATCTTGGATCGCCTGGTGGGCTATACCCTGTCGCCGCTGCTGTGGAAAAAAATTGCCCCCAAACTCTCGGCAGGGCGGGTGCAGTCGGTGGCGGTCAAGCTTTTGGTGGATCGAGAGCGGGAGCGGCGCGCCTTCAGAAAAGCCTCCTACTGGGATCTCAAAGCGGAGCTGCAGCCCAAAACGACCGTCGCCGGCCAGCAGGCTGTCTTTCCAGCAGAGCTGGTGAGCTTGGGTGGCAAACGCCTGGCCAATGGGCAAGACTTCGATCCCAGCACCGGCCAGCTCATTGCCGGGCGGGATGTGGTGTTGTTGGATCAGGCCCAGGCCGAGGCCCTGCGGGATCGCTTGCTGGGAAAAGCCTGGATCGTCAGCTCTGTGGAAGAGCGCCCCTCCACCCGCAAACCTGCCCCTCCCTTTACCACCTCCACCCTGCAGCAGGAGGCCAACCGCAAGCTGCACCTGTCGGCCCAGCAGACGATGCGCATTGCCCAAAAGCTCTACGAAGAGGGCTACATCACCTACATGCGCACCGATTCGGTCCACCTGTCGGAGCAGGCCATCCGCGCTGCCCGCGCCTGCGTGGAGTCGATGTACGGCAGAGAATATCTCAGCCCCGAGCCCCGTCAGTACACCACCAAAACCAAAGGGGCGCAAGAAGCCCACGAGGCCATTCGTCCTGCTGGATCAGAGTTTCGCCTGCCCAGCCAAACCCCCCTCTCCGGCCAGGAGCTGGCCCTCTACGACCTGATCTGGAAGCGCACCGTCGCCAGCCAAATGGCTGAGGCGCGGCAGACCCACACCATCGTACTCATCGCCGTAGACGATGCGGTGTTCCGGGCCAGCGGCAAGCGCATCGATTTTCCCGGCTTTTTCCGCGCCTATGTGGAGGGATCCGACGACCCCGATGCTGCCCTAGAGGATCGGGAGGTGCATCTGCCCCTGTTGCGGCAGGGGGATCCCCTCCGCTGCCAGAAGCTGGAACCCGTTGCCCACGAAACCCAGCCTCCAGCCCGATATACGGAAGCCTCCTTGGTCAAGGTGTTGGAAAGTGAGGGCATTGGCCGCCCCAGCACCTACGCCACCATCTTGAATACGATCATGAGCCGTGGCTACGTCAGGCCGATGGGGAATGCCCTCGTGCCCACCTACACGGCTTTTGCAGTCACCGAGCTACTGGAAAAATACTTTCCCAACCTGGTGAATACCCGCTTCACCGCCGAGATGGAGCAAACGCTGGACGACATTGCTTCTGGACAGGCGGAGTGGCTGCCCTATCTGCGCCATTTCTTCTTGGGCGAGCAGGGTCTCGAGGGACAGGTGAAGGCGCGCGAGCTGGAAATTGATTCCGGCCTGGCCCGCTCCATCCATCTGGAGAACCTGCCTGTCAAGATCGGCATTGGCCCCTATGGCCCCTATGTAGCAGTTGAAACTGAGTCTGGAGAGGTGCGCGCCAACTTGCCGGAGGATATTCCCCCCGCCGATCTGAGCGCAGAACACATTGCGGAGCTAATCCAGCGGAAGCAGGAAGGCCCCAAGCCCATTGCCTTTCACCCGGAAACCCAAGAGCCCATCTACGTGATCCCGCAGGGCCCCTATGGCCCCTATGTGCAGTTGGGGGAAGTTTCTGAGGACAACAAAAAACCCAAGCGCACCTCCCTGCCCAAAGGGTTGAAACCGGATCAGGTCACGCCAGAGATTGCCTTGGGGTTGCTGAGCTTGCCTCGCACCTTGGGGGAACACCCGGAATCGGGGAAAAAGGTGCAGGCCGGTATTGGCCGCTTCGGCCCCTACGTAGTCTGTGATGGCGATTTTCGCTCTCTGCCCGCCGAGGAGGATGTGCTGACCATCAGCCTGGAGCGGGCGCTGGAGCTGCTGGCCCAGCCCAAGAAAAGCCGTGGGCGCGCCTCGGCCAAGCCCTTGCGGGAGCTGGGATCCCATCCTGAGGATGGCGAGCCGGTTCATCTGCACGACGGCCCCTATGGGCTGTATGTCAAACATGGCAAGGTCAATGCCTCTTTGCCCAAAGGGATCCCTGCCGAAGCGGTTACCCTGGAAATGGCCCTGCAGGTGCTGGCCGAAAAGGAAGGCTCTTCTGCAGAGGTCAAGGGGAAAAGCCGCTCGACCGGCAAAGCGGGCTCCTCGGTCAGTAAAACCCAAGCCAAAACTGCCTCCAGAAGCCCTACAGCCCAGCAGGCCGGAAATGCTGTGCCCCAGAAGCGGCGTAAAGCACAAACCACTTCCACCGGCAGCGGGATGGCCAAAGAGCCGCAAGCCCAAGCGAATGGGTCAGCCCAGGTGGGATCCCGTCCCACCATTGTGAAGATCACCCCCAAAGCCCCCGCCTGAGGTCAGCTTCTTGGGGTGCGATGGCCCAAGGTCGCCTGCTCAAGGTGGCTCAGGGATCGGCTATGTAGCAGCTTTGCTGACGAAACAACTGCTCCAAGGGCCACAAGCAGCGGCCACAGCGGCTTCCCGATTGGCAATGCAACCCATTGCTTCTGCAAACGGCAAGGGATCCTGCTGCTGGCACTTGAGAATCTGGGCGTGTTCCAGCTCGCTGCAGTAGCAGTAGGCAGGATGGCGACGATGGGGGTGTGCAAGGGACACGGGAGTAAATGAGAGTTGGAGTCGGGGCCAACAGCCTTCAGCTCAACGTTATCACCTGGGTGCCGGGGAAGTAGTGATTGAGAATTTGCGGCGCTGTGTAGCCCTTCTCGGCCAAGCCACGGGATCCCCACTGACACAGTCCCACCCCATGCCCGGCTCCGCGATAGGTAAAAAGGTACACTTCCTGCTGGCCGGCCTTTGGCTGGAGACGTTCCCACGTGAAGCGGTTGCTGGGGAGGATCCCCCAACCCAGGGTTTGGCCAAGGCGCAGCACAAACTCTTGGCCAGTCAACAGTTGGGATCCAACGCGGATGCGCAGGGGGCGACCCCAGGGATCCGACTGCACAATCTCCAGATCGCCGTTGCCCAAGGCTTGCTCCAACTCCCGTCGGCTGAGCCGGACGCTGTGAGGGCCATAGAAGGGAGAGGCGCGACACCCGTCACAGATCACCCCTTGTAGGTAGGGGCGGGCGGGTGGGGCAAAAATATCCTGATTGGCGCTGGTGTGGCCCCCACAGGTGGAGTGAAACAGAACCTCTATCGGCTGGCCGGCATGGGTTAGGATCTGCCCTCGGGTTGCCCGCACCGCAGCAGTGGTCGCCGCCGTCTCATAGGCCAGGCCACCATAGAACTGGTGGGCGGTGGAGTCTTGCAATGGCCTTATCGGGGCAGAGGGCCATTCTCTTCTGGGGCCGGGGCACAGATGGGGAACGGCCAAGGTACGGGCCAAGATGGCTTGCGCCTGCAAGGCGGCAGCTGGCCAGTCGGCGGGCATTTCGCTGGGCACCAAAGCCAGCAGATAGTCTTCCAACTTCACCCAATTCACCAGATGCAGGCGACCTAAACCCTTGGGACGAATCTGTACCCAGCCCCGATAGCGACGCTCCTCCCCTGCGAGGGAGCGCAGAGCTCCCCCCTGTAGCCAAAGGGATCCCTGGTAGCGACGAGGCTGTCCCGGCCCGGTCAGAAGGAGCTCTTGGCGGCGAACCTGTAACTTCCAGGTGCCTGTTGGAAAAGGCTGCTGATTTAAAACAAAAGGGCCCATCAGCTCCAACTCGACCAAGGGATCCGCACTCCAGCGGCTGAACAGCTCCACAGCCAACCACCCCTCTGGAGGAGCGGTTCGGGCCGGCAGAGCGCCCACACAAGCAGCGCCGGCGGCTCCCAGCGCCATGGCCCCAAACCGTCGTCGTCGCATAGGTTCTCCCCGGAACTGCCCCCGTCTCAAGGTGAGCCGGCCAGCAAGGGATCGTATCCCAGTTGCTGGGTAAGCCGGGCGCGGGCCAATTCCCGATATTCCCAAAAGTGTTCTCCTGCGGCGCAGAGGCCCAAATACAAGTTCAGCAGGCTGGGCTTGCGCCGCCAAATCGTCCATAGCTGTCGCCAAAATTGGGCGCGAATTTCAGGGTGAAGGATCCCTTGCCGCCAGATGAGTTGTAGAAGCAGATGGATCCCTTTGCGAAGGGGCAGCTTCATCATTTGCCGCCGGCCATCTTTGATGCCGATATTCAGGCATTGTTGCAGGCAGCGAGATAAATATCGCGCAGGATCATACAATTTCCAAAAACTTTCCAGATATTCTTGAGCAATCTCCGATAGAGAACGGGTGGGAATAAAGTTCATCAGTGTATTTTGATCGCCAAACTCAGTCACGCCGATCCCTTCCAGCAACCGTTCCTCTTTCTTCAAGCGATTCCAGAGCTGTGTGTTTGGCAAAGCCTGTAAAATGCCCAGCATTGGCTGAGGAATACCGGTTTGCTCGACAAAAGCCTGAATGCGCTCCCCTGCTCCTGGCCGCTCTCCATCAAAGCCCAGAATAAACCCAGCATAGATCAGCAGTCCAGCATCGTTGATCTTGCGACAGGCCTCCACCAAAGGGTGGCGGGTATTCTGGAGCTTTTGGGTCATCTGTAAGCTGTCTTGGTCTGGGGTCTCAATGCCCAAAAAGACAGCATAGAAACCCGCCTCTACCATTAACCTCATCAGTTCTTCATCTTCCGCCAGGTTAACCGAAGCCTCTGTCATAAAGGTAAATGGATAGTTGCGCTCCTGGCTCCAAGGGATCAGCTCTCGCAAAAATCGCTTGACGTTGCGCTGATTGCCGATAAAATTGTCATCCACTACAAATACCGAACCCCGCCAGCCCAAGTCATAGAGGGCCTGTAGCTCAGCTAGCATTTGACTTGGCTCTTTGGTTCTTGGCTTGCGTCCGTAAAGAGAGATGATATCGCAAAACTCACAATTAAAGGGGCAACCTCGTGAAAACTGGACTGACATCATGAAGTATTGATCCATGGGCAGCAGATCAAACCTTGGCAAAGGACTTTGGGTTACATCCGGCTTTTCGGCGGCCCGAAAAATGCCCGACTCTTGCCCAGCTTCTAGAGCCTTGACAAAGGCCGGTATGGTCACTTCCCCTTCATCCAAAACCAAATAGTGAGCACCAGATTCCAGGGCATCCTGTGGCACAGAAGTTGGATAGGGCCCGCCCACAGCTACTTTTTTGCCCAGTTGTACAGCCTTGCGAATCAGGGCGTGGAAATCTTGTTTTTGCACCAGCATGGCTGACAAGATCACCAGATCGCACCACTGCCAATCGGCTTCTGTTTCAGCAGCGACATTGCGATCCACAAAGCGAATCTCCCAGTGTTGGGGTAGCAGAGCAGCAACGGTGATCAAGCCCAGAGGTGGCATTAGCGCTTTTAGTCCCACCATCTCGATGGTGCGATTGTAAGACCAGAACGATTGAGGAAAACGCGGATAGAGCAGCAATGCCTTCATACCGACCAGCTCCTGAGTTGCAGATCGACCAACTTGATCCCCTACTGGTTTCCTATCGATTTGCTAGGCTTAGATAAAGCAGCCACAGATCAAACGCCTGCTCGCAATATCCTGCTGATGTTAGCCATTGGCAGATCTTGTGCAGGCTATCTGTGGAGAATCCTATGGTTCTGCGGCAAAAACTTAGCGGGCAGGGCCAATGGAGTAAAGCTTATCGGGATCCCTTAAAGTTGGTTTTGGTTATCGTCGGGCTGAGTGTTGACGTTCCCCTAGCGTACCCCCTGCAATCTTGAACCAAACCCTGCCCTCTCACGGCTGGGGACGAAGTCAGTTCGGCGCACCTTGCTCAAAAACCTGCTGAACCAAGCCGCTGACGATGGAAAGTACAATTGCGCCGATAAACGCCCAACCGAAATTATCGATGTTGAAAGCATTCCCGGCCAGCTTATCGGCAATGGCTAGACAAATGCCGTTCAAAATCAGCCAAAACAAACCCAGGGTAAGAACCGTAATCGGCAGGGTGATCAGCCGGAGAATCGGCCTAACCAAACCATTGACCAGACCAATGGCCAGAGCCGCCACCAAAGCACCCCCGAATCCAGAGACGTGGATTCCGGGCAAAAGCCAAGCCAGGATCATTACACTCAAGGCTGACATCAGCCAGGTGGCCAAAAGAGTTGCCATGCTCCCTCCTCTGCCCTGATGGGGCCGCGATTTTGCCCTCTATGCTAGCTGATCTCCTCAGGGATCCCTTGCGCAGAAACCTCTTCAGGGCTGTAAGTTTGCAGGGCCAAAGCATGAATGCTCCGCCCCATGTGTTCCGCCAGAGCGGCATACACCAGGCGATGTCGCTGTAGGGTCGTTTTGCCGACAAACAGAGGCGACACCACTTGAACTCGGTAGTGCCCTCCTGTCCCGCCCCCGTGGCCGATGTGAAGGTGGGACTCATCCTCCACCTGCACATGAAGAGCCTGCAGCTTCTCCATCAGGTGCTGCCGAAGGTAGTCGGGGGTAAGCATGGCAACCCCTCTGGATGAGATGGGATCCCTTAAGATTGAGCCGTGGCCTTAGCAAAGGCTGCCTCGACCAGCGGACGCAGCTCGTTGCGGGCGTGCATCTCTTGGATGATGTCGCAACCGCCCACAAACTCCCCATCAATATAAATCTGCGGGATAGTAGGCCAGTTGGAAAACTCTTTAATCCCCTGGCGGATCTCAGGATCCTCGAGTACGTTAATCGCCGTGTAGGGGAAGCCCAAACTATCCAGCACACGAACGGCGGCATAGGAAAACCCACATTGGGGCATTTCCGGGGTGCCCTTCATGTAGATGAGCACCTTGTGGGTGCGGATTTGCTCACGGATTTTCTCTTCCAAAAGGGGATCCAGCATGGTGTTCAGCCACTATAGCGACAACAGTCGATAGGCAAACTGGCATCCTATCGAGATCTCATTTTCGTCTACTTTTAACATGCTCGACACTTTTCCCGCGGTTGGGCCGAGAGATTCTCTCATAGACTCTGTTCTACGGACGCCACCAGCAAGCCCCATTGCCCAGGGCTGGCCCAAGCCCCCAACCTATCCAGGCAGCGACCCCAGGATCCATGTTAATTTCTACACCAACATGGTTAGCGACAGGGTCGGCGACAAACCTCAAACCCTGATTCTTCCGTTGACCCGGTCGATCCCGCTCTGGGCAAGGGTTTCAGGCCCCTCGGCGGAGAAAAACAAGGGGAAATTGCAGCCGAAAACAAGACCTCTGGGCAAGGGTTATAATGGGGGGGGTCGCTTCCCTTCGGGGAAGTGGAATTAATGGAAACGCTGTAATTAAATTTCAACCCATGAAGTTTTTTGAAAAATACCTTACCGTTTGGGTCTCGCTATGCATTGCTGCAGGCATTGGTCTTGGGAAAATACTGGGGAATTCTGTTTCGGTGCTTGAAAGCTGGCAGATATATACCATCAACATTCCGGTAGCGGTGTTGGTTTGGATGATGATCTACCCGATGATGGTACAGATTGATTTTTCATCGATAGGCGGTGTTTCAAAAAATTGGAAAGGGCTGGCGCTGACAGTTACTGTAAACTGGCTGATCAAACCTTTCACCATGGCATTATTTGGATGGATTTTCTTTAAAAATCTGTATGCTACCTGGATCACTCCGGAAGATGCAGACCAGTACCTGGCAGGCGCCATTCTGCTGGGTGCCGCACCCTGCACAGCCATGGTGTTTGTGTGGAGTTATTTGGTAAAAGGCGATGCCAATTATACGTTAATACAAGTTTCAGTCAACGATCTTATTCTGCCGGTTGCATTTGTACCCATTGTAAAATGGCTGCTGGGAGTAACCAACATACAGATACCGTATGAAGTACTGATTACT
This sequence comes from Thermostichus sp. MS-CIW-26, assembly GCF_054059115.1. NCBI lineage: Bacteria > Bacillati > Cyanobacteriota > Cyanophyceae > Thermostichales > Thermostichaceae > Thermostichus > Thermostichus sp. MS-CIW-26. The sequence goes on along the minus strand of NZ_JBSSBV010000003.1, from coordinate 108,382 downwards.
TCGGTGGTTGTTTTTGTTGTTATACCGCTAACTACGGGTTATCTGACCAATCGGATATTGCCTCAACGAAAAGGAAAGGATTGGTTTGAACAAAAATTTCTTCCGGCACTTCGTCCTGTTTCCATACTAGCATTGCTTTCAACCCTGGTTTTACTCTTTGCCTTTCAGGGCGAACACATACTGGATCATCCATACACCATTTTGTTGATAGCCATACCACTGACCATTCAAACCTACTTCATATTTTTTATAACCTGGCTGGGTGGAAAATTGCTCCGTTTATCACATCCGGTTTGTGCACCGGCTGCGATGATTGGTGCCAGTAATTTTTTTGAACTCGCAGTTGCCGTGGCCATATCACTTTTTGGTCTTAATTCAGGTGCGTCGTTAGCCACGGTGGTTGGTGTACTCATAGAAGTACCCATCATGTTATCGTTGGTAGCCATCGCTAACAGTTGGAGGTATTAAATAAATCCAGATAAGTAACATTTCCCCATCCACTTCGCAATTGGAATCTGATTCTGGCGGCGGTTTGAGAAGCATACGGGCTTAAATCTATTGTCTTGGTTGCCCATTGTGATGGGGTAGGTACAAATGCAGTGGTCATATCAGGTGCTGTAGCCAATGGACTCGGGCCTGTATTATTACCATAAGATGCTAATCGTATCCAAGTATTGCCACAACCAGTGGTGATACTTACTATTAATGAATCAGTCGCTTCCCTTCGGGGAAGTGGAATTAATGGAAAAATTAATGGAAACAAACCAAGTGATCCCCTTTCACTTCCAGCCAGTGCCCACCTGGATAATCGGGGCTACGGCTGCCTCGGTCTGCTTTTAAGAGCTGGATCCCGGCTTCTACCTGGTCAAAGGTGGGGTGGTGGGGCAACACCAGGGACAAAAACTGGAACATTACCTGCCGCTGCAGAGCCAAGGGGGCAGCCCGCAAGGGATCCCGTCGCAGCCCTGGCAAAGCGGGCTCATATACCTGTGGCCATAGCTGAGCTGCTTGAGCTACCACCAGCTCATGTTCTGCTTGCAGCAGTGTGGCAGCCCGATTTAGGGCCGCTTCCAGTTGCGGATTAAAGTGCTGCTTCAAGTAGGGCATCACCTCCAGGCGGAGACGGTTGCGGCAATGGGCCAGATCTTGGTTGCTGCGATCCGGCCAGACCGGCAATTGGTGCTGCTGGCAAAATTGTTCGGTTTCCCAACGGTATAGACCCAGCAGGGGTCGCACCACCTGGGCAGAGGTGGGATCCCGGTCGTCTAGGTGCCGCTGCCAATCCAGGCTGCTCAGCCCGGCGGCTCCTGTTCCCCGCAACAAGTTCCACAAAAACGTCTCTGCTCGATCCGTGGCCGTATGCCCCATCACCACGGCGCTGCAATCCCAGATGCGGGCCCATTTCTCCAGTTGTTGGTAGCGCCAAGCCCTGGCCCCTGCCTCATCTCGGCGGATGGGATCCGCAGTCTCAACGGCATGAGGCAGTCCCTGCTGCTGCAGCCACCCCTGCAAAAAGCGAGCACACTCCGTTTCATCTGCCGACCAGCGGTGATCGCAATGCAAAACGAAGAGCTGCCAGCCCCAGCGAGGCTGTAGATCCCGCAGGATTTGGAGCAGGCAAAAAGAATCTTGCCCGCCCGAAAAAGCCACCAGCAGCCGCTGGCCAGGGTGAAGAAGTTGCCGCTGCCGAATGGCGCACTGTACCCGCAGGTGGAGAGGAGAGAGCCTGGCCACAGCTTGTTATTGCTCAGGTGCAACCCAGACCCTGCCTGCCTTCATGGGATCCCTTAGGCAAGAGCCCGGGTCAGATGAGAGGCCACCGCCTGCACAGCAGCAATGCTGCGTTCGTAGGCCATTCGGGTCGGCCCCAGCAAGGTGACGGTGCCCAGAGGAGCCGAGCGACGGTGGTAAGTGGAGGCGATAACCGTGCAGTGGTGCAGAGACTCCAGTGGATTCTCGCTGCCAATGTAGATGATCACCGGGATCTTGGGGGCAGGCTGTCCTGACTCTTGATCCATCTCCGTTGAGCTCGGCAGAGGAGGCAGATGCGCCAACTGCGGATCACCCCCATCGGCAAAATGGAGCCCAATCATCCCCTGAAGTTGCTTGGCTCCCTCCTCGATCAACTGCATCACCGCCTGCACCTGCCGGGCCTGGGAAAACTCCGGCTGACGCATCAACTCGGCCATACCGGCACTGAACACCTGCCCCAGAGAGGGCTGTAGACAGCGTTGCACCACCGAGCGCAGCAGTTGCTGGAGCCAATGGCCGTAGGTACGAAATTCTTCATCCAGTTTCAGCCAGCTCAGATCCTGCAACTCGGCAAAGGTTTTGCCCCGCAGCTTCAGGGTGAGAAAGTTGCTGAGCAATTGCAATTCATCTTCCAAATCCTCTCGGGAGTCGCTGGGCCAGTCGGGGGGGCTGACCAGAGCCGAATGGGTTTGATAGGAGTCGGTTACCACCAACACCATCACCCGCCCTGGCGCTACCGACACCAACTGCACATGATGAATGGCTACCACCGGCCCCTGAGGAGGAGTGATGAGAGCAATGCAACCGCTCAGATGGGCCAAAAGCTGAGCTACCCTTTGCAGGAGGCTGTCTAGGTCGTCTCCCAGCTCACGGCCAAGCTGATCCATCAACTGTTGCAGAGCGGGATGGGGATCCGGCTGAGGAGCATCGTGGGGGATCCCACCGCTGTTGGCGGAGGTCAACAAATCGTTGACATAAACCCGATAGCCAAAGTCGGAGGGAACCCGACCCGCAGAGGTGTGGGGCTGAAACAGTAACCCCACCTGCTCAAGGGTGGCCAGGTCGTTACGAATGGTGGCCGTGCTTACCCCAAAGTTGTAGGACTGGGCCAAGGTTTTGGAACCGACAGGTTCAGCCGTCGCAATGTAGCTGCGCACCGTCGCCCAGAGAATCTTCCGCTGGCGGGGAGTCAGTTCGAGTTTCATAGCCGATCAAAAGAACCCAGTCAACGCCTATCAAAGGAAACTGTTAATACAGAGCCGGTAAATTGCTCCAGGATAAACCAACTCAGAGCTGAGATAGGAATCCAGACAGACTTTTACATCTTCTAATCTATATGCATCTATTGTTACTCTTTATATAGCGGGTTGCCTAGGAAGGAAGTTGCAAAACCCGATGTCGGAAGAGGTTGAGACTGCTGCTTGTGCAGGAGAGAGTGAAATCTCTTGTAGCCTGGGCTCCCCTTTTTTGCCCAGAGGTGGTAGAAGATGAACTACGGCTAGCCACCTTGTTGCGTAGCAACAGTCCGCTGCGCCAAGACTGGGGATTTCTGCGCATGAGTTCGGTCAACTCTAGGCCAACTGGGCCTGCTGCTGTCCCCCCTGTATCCTTTTTTATCTTTGAGGTTGTCCCGTGTACTTATCCCCCCAGGAGAAAGACAAGTTGTTGATCTACCTGGCTGCCCAGTTGGCTCGGGATCGGCGGCAGCGGGGCCTCAAACTCAATTACCCTGAGGCGGTGGCCTACTTGAGCGCAGCAGTCTTGGAAGGGGCGCGGGAGGGGAAAACGGTCGCCCAACTGATGAGCGAGGGGCTGACGTGGCTGACCCGCGAGGACGTGATGCCCGGGATCCCAGAGATGATCCCGGAAATTCAAGTGGAGGCTACTTTCCCCGACGGAACCAAGCTGGTTACCCTACACCACCCCATTCGCTAGGGATCCCCCAGATGCTCCAAAGACCCAGAGACTTCAGGAGGTCGTCCCCATGGCTCGCCAATCCAGAACCAACCCTGCTGCCAACGCAGAGCCGGCCCTGATCCCAGGGGAACTGTTGCTGGCAGAGGATCCCATCCAGGCCAACGTCGGGCGGGCCACCGTGACGCTAGAGGTCACCAACCGAGGGGATCGGCCCATTCAGGTGGGATCCCATTTTCACTTTTTTGAGGTGAACCGAGCCCTGGTTTTCGATCGCGCCGCCAGCTTTGGCATGCGCCTCAACATTCCTTCCGGCAACGCAGTGCGTTTTGAGCCAGGGCAAACCCATCGGGTAACGCTGGTGGCTTTGGGGGGCAAGGGGTTGGTGCATGGCTTCAATCGGCTCACGGAGGGCACGATACGCTCCGCTGCCCAGAAGCGGCTGGCTCTGGCCCGATTGCAGGAGTGGCTGGGTGAAGCAGCCCATCCGTAGGGGGAATATGCCCCCCTCAAGTGTGCAGCTTTGGGCAGCGGTGTCAAGGCTCAACCCCATCCCCGTCTCTGCTCAGATTCAGGACAGTAGGGCTATCCTATTTCTCCTCTAGGAGCTGACAGATGTCAGAGCGCGAGACTGTCTTGTGGATGTGGGTGCAAGGCTTGGGGCTAAATCTTTCTGGGTTGGCGCTGTTGGCAGCAGCAGGCGCCGCCTTTGGGCCTCTCAGTTGGACAGGTGCAACGGTGGCGGTGATGTTGAAGCTCATTGGGGATAGCCAACTGGTGCGGGGCTACTGGCTCTGGCAAAGCCAGCGGCAACAGAAGGGATCCCAGCCCGTCAGCTCAGCAGCGGCAGTGCTCCACAGTCAAGCTTGAGACATTGCCCGGCACTTGTCCGGTCTCCGACTCGAGAATGCCAACGCGACCACCCCTACTCCCTTCTGGCACTGGCAAGCCTCACTGTACAAGCCTCACTGTAAATGAGCCACGGTCACTCCAGTACCGCCGTCTTCGGGATCAGCGGCTGAAAAACGCTGAACGCGCGGGTGATTTTGGAGATAAGCCTGGACGCCGGCTTTCAGGCGCCCTGTGCCGTGGCCGTGGATGATCCAAACCGGGCCGGGAGGAGCTTGGGCAAAGTGCTGTTCCAGAATGGCCTCAGCATCAGCAACGGTTTTCCCCCTCAGATCGAGGGTGTTCTGGCTGGTGCGCAGGTTCAGGGGAGCGGTGGCTGCAGGGGAGGGAGGTGGGGCTTTGGGGCGTTGGCGTTGCTTAGCCTGGTGTTCATCGATGGGATCCAACTGCCCCCGTGGCACTGTGAATTTGAGGATGCCGCTGCGCACCACATACACATCCCCTTCGATGGCGATCACTTCCCCCGTCTGACCCAAGCCTCTCAGCCGCACCCGATCTCCCACCTCTGGCACAAACTCCATATCCACAGGCGGCGGTGGGGGAGAGTAGCGCTGCTGGATTTGCGCCAGCTCGGCAGTAATGCGTTGGGGATCCTCTCCCTGCTGCAATTTGCGGATGGCGGCAGCCACTTCCTGACGGGCAGCAGCCAACAGGGCTTGCAGTTCTTGGTTTTGCTTCTGCTCCAGCCGGGCTTCTCGCTCGGCGATTTGGCGGCTGCGCTGCTGCATTTGTTGATGTAGGCTCTCCAGCTCTCGATGCAGGGATCCCACCTGGGCCGCCCGCTCTTCCAATTGAGCCCGCTGCGCTTCCAGGCCGGCAATGACCCTATCCACCTGGCTTTCCCCTTGCAGGTGCCGCTGGGCCCGCCGCAGAATCTCTGGATCCAACTGCAGCCGTTGGGCAATGGCCAAGGCGTTGGAGCGGCCTGGGATCCCCCACAAGAGGCGATAGGTGGGGGCCAGGGTGACCTCGTCGAACTCCACCGAGGCATTTTCAAAGCCGGGATGTTGGTATTTCAGGGCCTTTAGCTCGCCGTAGTGGGTGGTAGCCAGGGTGAGCAGTGCCCTTTCCGAGAGGTACTCCAATAGCCCAGCCGCCAGGGCAGCTCCTTCGGTGGGATCCGTGCCCGCCCCCACCTCATCCAACAGGACAAGGGCCGGCTCCGGAGCAGACTGCAGGGCCTGCACGATGCGGCTGATGCGGCGGATGTGCCCCGAAAAGGTGGAGAGATTTTGTTGCAGCGACTGCTCGTCCCCAATGTCGGCGTAAACCCCGTCGAACCAAGGCAGCTGGGGCGGATCCTGAGCCGGCAGGAAGATCCCCGCCTTGGCCATGAGCACCAACAGCCCCAGGGTTTTCAAGGCAACGGTTTTGCCGCCGGTGTTGGGGCCGGTGATAACCACGACACGAATGGAGTCCGCGAGGGTGAAGTCGATGGGGACAACGGCAGAGCCTTGACCCTCCGAAGGGGCGGCGGCGCGGGACTGCCAGAGCAGCAGAGGGTGCTTGGCCTGACGCAGGCGCAATCCTGCCGAGACAAACTGGGGACGATTGCCCTCCAGCCAGAGGCTGTAGCGACCCCGAGCCAGAGCCACATCCAACCCCACCATCACCCCCTGCAGATGCTCCAGATCGGTGGCCACGGCTGCCACCTGAGCCGAGAGCGCGGCCAAGATCCGCTCTTCCTCCGCCTGAATCTGAGCTTGGGTTTCTCGCCAGCGGTTGCCCAGTTCCACCACAGCGTAGGGCTCCACATAGAGGGTGGCTCCACTGGCAGAGCTGTCGTGCACAAGGCCGCGGATGAGATCCCGATGGGTGGCCTTCACCATCAGGACAAACCGCCCCTGCCGCTGGCCGATCAGGTTGTCCTGCAGCGCCTGGGGGTACTGGCTCATCAACTGTTGCAGGCGCTCCTGGATCTGGCTGCGTTGCCGCCGTTGCTGCTGGCGCAGATCCGCAAGGGTAGGGCTGGTGCTGTCCCGCACCTCACCATGCTCCTCCAGGCAGCGGAAGATCTCCTGCTCCAGCTCCGGGTAGGTGCGCAGGTTGCTCACCCAGGCCTGCAGGTGGGGCAGATGGTCATGATCATCGATCAGGCGGCGGATGCGGCGGGCTGCCCCCAGAGTTGTAGCGATCTGCACCAGCTCTTCCCCGCTCAGGATCCCCCCCCGTTCGGCCCGTTCCAAAGCCGGCAGCAAGTTGTGGATCCCTGCCATGGAAAGGCCCCCCGCCTGTGTGCGATCGAGGCGGATCGCCTCTTCCGTCTGCTCAAGGTAGGCTTCGCTGTCGGCGCGGCTCTGCCAGGGATCCAGCTCCAAGCAGGCGCGGCGGCCCAAGGGTGTGGCCGCAAAGGTGGCCAAGTGCTGACAAAGGCGGGGCCACTCCAGCAATTCCAAGGTTTCTTGCCGTTCGCCTTGGGAGGCCGTAGGCCTTGGGGAGGGATCGGGCTTGGAGAAGACTGGCAGCGGGTGCAAGGTGGGGACGGTGGGCATTAACCATTCAGTGATGCAAGGAACCCTGGAGACGCAGTTGCTTCATCTCTTGCAAAAACTGCTGTTGATACTTGAGGAAGGCAGTGTGCCACTCGCGGAAGCGACGTTCGCCATCCCGCACCAGCATCTGGCGGTACTGCTCTGAGTTGAGGCGGGGCCGAGCAAAAGATGGGTTCATAGGGATCGGGGACGCTCTCCATCCTATTGTGGCAGGCTCTGGGTCGGCTTCCACAGATAGCTTTTGGTGAGAGGGGCACGCTGATAATGGCGCCGTTGTCTCACGCGCTGCCTCTGGTGATCTTCCCAAGAAGCTGAGCTCACCGAAAAACTGGGTTCAAAGCCCCGCCCTACCGCTGTGGGGTTCGCCTTGGGTGTCCTGTGGAGGGTGGAAGTGAGCTGCATTCACGGCCAAACTGAACCTCACAAGCCTGCCATACTGAAGGAAGTTGCTGCACTCAAAACACTCAAGATCCGTGCGCAAACGAGTCACCCTCATTTTCCCCCGCCATTTGGTGAATGTGCCTCTCACCTATCGGTTGGCCAAAGACTTCGATGTGGCTGCCAATATCGTGCGCGCCAGGGTAGCCCCCAACGAAGTGGGTACTTTGGTGGTGGAGCTGTCGGGGGATATCGACCAGGTGGAAGCAGGATTGGAATGGGTACAGTCTTTGGGCATTGAGGTGACTGAACGGGCCAAGGAAATTCAGATTGACCCAGACTTGTGTGTGGATTGCGGATTGTGTACGGGAGTTTGCCCAACCGAGGCCCTGAAGATTTCTGCTCCCAGCTGGAAGCTGGAGTTCTCTCGCAACCGCTGTGTCATGTGCGAACAGTGTGTTGCCACCTGCCCCGTTGGGGCGATCAGCACCAGTTTGTAGTCAGTTTGTGGTCAGTTGGCTGAGTTACGAACTCCCCCAAGCTGACAAATCCCTTTACAATCCTGTTAGATTTGTTGGACATAGGTCTAGCTGCGGAGCGCACTCGACATGGCTTCTACTCCATCGTTGATTGGGTTAACTTATGCCGGTTTGGCTGTTCTCTATTTGCTGGTGCTGCCTCTGTTGTCTCTGCTGTATGTGGACAAACGCTGGACTTCAGGCAGTGCTTGGGAAAAGGTGTTGATGTTTTTCTTGGTCTTGTTTTTCTTTCCCGGCATGGTGCTCTTGGCTCCCTTCATGACGTTTCGGCCCAAGCCCCGGTCGCTGTAAGGTCAGCCGTTTATCGGTTCACTGAGCCATGCGCAGATTGGATGTTCTTGCTATAGGCTTAGCCCTGCTGTTGGGGGGAGGGATCCTCTACGGCCTGCTGCTTTGGGCGGGCTTGGATACGGGGGCTGCGCAGCAGATATCGAGCGTGGTGCTCCTGCTGGCTTGCTTGGGGTGGACTTTTGGCTACCTGAGGCGGGTGCTGCGGGGGGAAATGACCCTGAAGGCTCAGTGGGCCAGCTTTGAGACCCAGCAACTTCAAGAGAAACTCCACTCGCTGTCTCCAGAAGAGTTGCAGGCCCTGCAAGCTGAATTGGAAAGTGAGAAAGAAGGGATCCCAGATTGAATTGAGCAAGACAAACGTTGAGGCCGTCGGACAGGCCGCACCCAGAAATGGGCTGTCGGCTGCTGGGGATCCAGGTTTAAGGGTATGGAGCGTCGGGCTTAAACCGCAATACTTGTATATCTGTATATCCGGTTACCATTTGCTTCCCCTAAGAATGCTACATTACGCCCCGCGCAAGATTCTGGCGTACGACGGATTATTAAGTGGTGCAAGCCTTTGCCTTTCCTTCTACTCGCATATCTCCATCCACTGTGAGCAAAACCATACTGCTAGCTCAGGGCCAGCCCTTGCAATCTCATCTCTGGCAGTTGGGGCTGGAGTCTCAGGGGCACTCTGTGGTGCCGATTTCCCCACGTGAAGATCTGCTAGAGGCGGCAACAAGCCAGCCGCTGGATCTGATGGTGGTGGACATGACGACGGGGCTGTTTAACCCCTATGCCTTTTGTCGAGAGTGCCAAAGTAAGCTGCCCAACATCCCTGTGATCCTGACTCATCACCCCCGTCGCCACATCGAGCCTGCAGAGCGGCGCTGGGCAATTTATCAGGGGGCAGCAGATGTGATCCCTGGCTTGGCGGAGGCCGGCGACCTTCTCCACTCCCTCGAACGGATTTACGAGGCTGCCAGGTGGTTTTTGCCTATTGACACGGAGGCGCTCCACAGGGCTTTGGAGCAAGCGGGCGTATGGCCTGGGGAGGTCAGCCGTACATCTTCTTCCACCCCTCCCCCGCAGCCGAGCGCCCACTCTCCCACCGCCCCTCCACAACCCATCACCGCGGAAGGGGATCCAGGGCAAAAAGACTTGACCCCGCAGGTGAAGTACCGACTGATGTACCGGGGTCGCCCTGTCGATTGAGGTACTCGTTCCAACCTGCCGTCACTCGTTTTTCCTCGTAGCTTCTTGCCCTGCCAGGGTTGAGCTGCCGATTGGCAACGAGCAGGATGCAATCGCTGCAGCCCCGGGCAGCAGTGTATGGCCTCGCCGTGCAAGCTACCCGTCTTGTTCAGCGTCAATGTATCAGCGAAGTCTGCTGGCAGAAGTTGTGGAATGGATCACCTGGCCAGCAGAGGGGCCTGCAGAACTGATAGAGTTTTGGCACCTCTGCCTTCCCATTGCCCATGACCAAGCCCAAAGCCGGGATCCTCTACAACGACGCCAAACCCGCCGCCAAACGCAGCAGCGAAACCCTAGCCCGCTGGTTTCAGGAGCAGGGCTGGGAAGTCTGTGTGGCCCCCAACTGGGGCGGTATCCTCGGTTATGCCAAGCCCGACAGCCCCATCTGCCTGACCAAAGTAGATAGCCTGGCCCCGGCTGGATTTGATCAAACCATGAAGTTTGCGGTGGTGTTGGGGGGAGATGGCACCGTCCTGGCAGCAGCACGGCAACTGGCCCCCAAAGGGATCCCCTTGTTGGCGGTGAATACGGGCCATCTGGGCTTTCTGACGGAGACCTACCTTCCTCACCTAGAAGAGGCAGCCAGTGCCGCCATTGCCGGGGAATACACCCTGGATCGCCGCAGCATGTTGCTGGTGCAAGCCTACCGAGGGCAAGAATTGCGCTGGGAGGTCTTGAGCTTAAACGAGATGGTGTTGCACCGCGAGCCTTTGACCAGCATGTGCCACTTCGAGATCACCATCGGGGATCACTCACCTCTGGATGTGGCTGCCGACGGAGTCATCTTGGCTACTCCCACCGGCTCGACGGCCTATGCCCTCTCGGCGGGTGGGCCGGTGATCACACCGGGGGTGCCGGTTTTGCAGCTGATTCCCATCTGCCCCCATTCCATGGCGTCGCGGGCCTTGGTCTTCCCCGATTCGGAGGAGGTATGGATTAGCCCCGTTACCCCTCAGCCACTGGTTTTGGTGGTAGATGGAAATGCCGGCTGCTACATCATGCCGGAAGACCAGATTCGGGTGGTACGTGCCCCCTATTGGACAGATTTGATGCGCCTGCGCCGACCGGAATTTTTCCGGGTTATGCGAGAGAAGTTGGGGTGGGGACTGCCCCACGCTTCCAAGCCCACGTCGGTGGAGTTGCCTTAACTTTGCCGAGGCAGGACAAGCCATAGCTGCAAAATGGCCAATGCCCTTAACAACTCCACCCCTCTGTCGCTATGATGGTTAGGCTCGGAAGCGGATGTGGCGGAATTGGTATACGCGCACGTTTGAGGGGCGTGTGGCTTTGCCTTGCGAGTTCGAGTCTCGCCATCCGCATTACGCAATTAGTACGCGTTATTCATTAGTCCCTCTCCCAGAGAGGGAGAGGGGAAGCTGGCTTCGGCCTTTGGCACTATTCCCGAACGGCACCCTGCAGGCGTGCGCCCCAGGTGCGAGCAAAGCGCAGGTCAGCCCCAACCAGGTTGGCGTCGCGTAGATCGGCCCCCCGCAAGTCGGCGCCGTACAGGGATGCAGAAGAGAGATCGGCCCCCCGCAGGTTGGCCCCCCGCAAGTCTGCCCCCTCCAGGTAAGCGCCACTCAGGTTGGCTCCCCCCAATTGAGCCCGCCGCAAATTGGCCCCCACCAGGTAAGACTGGCTGAGATCGGCGCCCGTCAAGATGGTGCGCTCCAGATTGGCCTCGATGAGATCGGAACCGCTGAAATTGGCCTCCGCCAAATCCAGATTGCTCAGCTCAATGGATCCCAGGCGGCAGTTGGGACAGGTGCGGGAAGCCATGAGGTAGCGCATAAAACAAGAGTTGTAGGTTGTGGCTGCGGCAGAGGAAGCCAAGGCTGCCGTGGCCAGTAGTGCCCAAATGGCGGGAACTTTGAGATTGAGGTTCATGGTTACCAAGCCTCACAATTTTGAAGGTTTACGTGAAGGGACACAGCAGAGGGGGATGGTTCTGCGCTGGTCACATGATAGTGGCATCTTCTGGCTTCGGCCACTCCGCAGGTCTGTCTGGCCCACCTGATAGCAGGCTCTCTCAGGGCGGGATGACGTTTGGAGTCCTATCGTCCCGAAGCTGCCGGGCCGTTGCCAACACTGGGAAGGGGTGGATCTTTGAGCAGCGGCTGCACCCAATGCCAAGACAGTTGCCCCAACCCCACCAAAACCCCGAGTATTGCCGAGGAAGTCAGGACGCGATCCCAGCGGATTTCCCGCCAGCCGGCAGGGCTGGTTGTTGGCCTTCTTGGGTTGAGTTTCTCGACAACAGGAAGCGGGCGATGGCGCAAAAAGTGCCCACAGCGACGACAGCGATAATCGGAGTTGGAGTTGAGCCAGTAGCAAGCTGGGCAGCGAAGCATGGGAAGGCCAGGGATCCCCTAGTGAAATGATCCCATTTTGAGGGGGGCGAGCAGTTGCCGTGAGCTATATGAGAACCCCATTAAGGATCCCTCCGGTTGGCTTGAGAGGGATCCACTTTGCCTACACTCCCCTGGATTGTGGGCGGGGTTTGGGGCATCTTTGAGGAAGTAGCCTGTGCGCTGCGGCAGCCGGGATCCCTGTCGGTTGGAGAGAATCAGCCCTACAGAATCAGTAAGCATTGATCAGCAGCCCTGTGCCGGCCCTATGCAGATCTACTTAGAAAACATCTGTAAGCGCTATGGCCGCCGTGAGGTGGTGAGCGACGTTAGCCTGAACATTCAGCAGGGGGAAATCGTGGGGCTCCTGGGCCCCAATGGGGCGGGGAAAACCACCACGTTCTACATCATGACTGGCCTGATCCAGCCCAACCGCGGCCATGTCTGGTTGGATGACCAAGACATCACCCACCTGCCCATGCATCGCCGGGCCCAATTGGGGATCGGCTACCTGGCCCAGGAGCCGAGTATTTTTCGTCGCCTCAGCATCCAAGACAACCTGCTGCTGATCATGGAGCAAACGGGGGTGCCTCGCCGCCTCTGGCAGCAGCGGCTCAACCAACTGCTGGAGGAGTTTCGCATCGCCCACGTGGCCCACAGCCTGGGCCTGCAGGTATCGGGGGGGGAGCGTCGCCGAGCGGAGATCGCCCGTGCCTTGGCCGCTGGGATCCACGGGCCGAAATTTCTGCTGCTGGATGAGCCCTTTGCGGGGGTGGATCCCATCGCGGTGGCGGATATTCAGGAGGTGGTGGCCAAGCTCAAGCAACGGGGCATCGGTGTTTTGATTACTGACCACAACGTGCGGGAGACGCTGGAGATCACCGACCGGGCCTATATCCTCAACGACGGGGCCATTTTGGCCAAGGGCACGGCGGCGGAGCTGGCAGCGGATCCCTTGGTGCGCAAGTATTACCTGGGGGAGAAGTTCCGTCTCTAGGGCAGCTCCAGGTCACCTCCAGGAGTACAGAGCTCGCAGGCGTTGGCTTTTCTTGTGCTGGTGCTGCTCTAGTGCCGTATCCCCGGCGTAAACTCTTCATAGCTGGGTGCCGTATGGGTCAAACCCTGGGTGGCTGCCAAAATAGCAATCACCGCATCCAGGCTCTCCAGAACCCGCGACTCACAGCGCCCCAGCGAGGACAGCCCCGCAGCCGCCAGCTCCAGTTGCAAGCTGCGCAGATCCTGTTGGCGCAGCGCCAGGTAGCGCGCCAGGTTGTGGATGGCCGCAGGAGGGCTCGTAAGGCAGCCCCAAGCGGCCAAGTATTTCTGGGATCCCTCTACAACCTGCTGCCGCAGCTCCAGGAGCCGCTCCAGCAAACTCCTAAGATTGCAGGAGGGGGAAGAGGAGGAAACCATGTCGAAAGTCTTCCCAAGACAAACCCGGCCCAATTCTATGCCTGAGCTTACTTGGGGTCGATCATAGGCGGGTTAGGTTGAGAAAGGAGGGCGATAGCCTTTCATTGCCCAGTGTTCCGGTCTAGAGTCGTTAACAGCCTTCGGCTGTCCTGCCTACTACTTCCTTGGGTTGCGTGAAACTTCATTCTCTCCCTCCTGCCCGTTCCCGCGAGCGGCCTGACCACAGGCTCTCCCTCGTTTGCGCGGTGGGCCTGATGGATCGCTATGTCCTCTCGGAGATGCTGCTGCCGTTTCTCTTTGGGGTGGGAGCTTTCACAACCTTGGTGATGGCGGTGGGATCCCTGTTTGAGCTGGTGCGCCTGGTGGTGGAAGCGGGTCTGTCGCTTTCGGCGGCGTTACAGGTGTTTGTGTTGCGGGCGCCGGGGATCATCGTTTTGACGTTCCCGATGTCCATGTTGCTGGCGATGTTGCTGGCCTATGGGCGCTTGTCTGCCGACAACGAGATCACAGCCTTGCGCGGATGCGGGGTGAGCCTTTACCGCCTCATGGTGCCTGCCCTCGTCCTCAGCTTGCTGGTGACGACGTTAACGTTTCTGTTCAATGAGCTGGTGGTGCCGGTGAGCAATCGCCAAGCGGCCACGACTTTGAATCGAGCTTTAAATCGGGATCCGGACTTCCGGCGGGAGAATATCCTCTACCAAGAATTTGGCGAGATCCTCATGCCTGAGCCGGACGGCACCTTTTCCCGGCGACAAGGGCTAACCCGTCAGTTCTACGCCCGCAGCTTCGATGGGAAGCAAATGCGCGGCATTATCGTCCTAGATTTTTCCAACGAGGCGCTCAACCAAATTCTGCTGGCCCAGCGGGGGCGCTGGGATCCCCAAGAGAATCTTTGGGTGTTTGAGGATGGCACCAACTACATCGTTTCTCCGGATGGCACCTACAGCAACATTGCCACCTTCAGCCGGCAGGAGTTGCGTCTGCCTCGCGCGCCGCTGGAGCTGGCTCAGGAGATTCGCAGCCCTGAGGAAATGAACATTCGGGAGCTGAAGCATTACATCGAGGTGATCGCCAGTTCTGGAGATCTGCAACGGGTGCGCCGTCTGCAGGTCAGCCTCAACCAAAAGTATGCCATTCCTTTCGCGTGTCTGGCGTTTACCCTGATTGGGGTGCCTTTGGGGCTGCGCCCGCAGCGCACCGGTTCCTCTTTGGGGTTGGGCATCAGTGTGCTGATTATCTTTGCCTTCTATGTGCTGCTGTTCATCACCCAGGCGCTGGGACAAATTGGGACGCTGGGGCCAGCAATGGCGGCTTGGTTGCCCAACTTGATCTGTGCCGCCGTAGGGCTGGGGTTGCTTTACCGAGCCAATCAGTAGCTGCTGGGCACCGTTTCTCCAGATGTAGGATAAAACTGCCCAATGGATTCTCGTATTCTGGAGAGCTCCCCCATGGAAGTTCAAGCTTGGATGAATTGGATGTTTGGCGGATTAGCCCTGCTGATCTTGGGGGGAGGCATGCTGATGATGTTCACCACGGTGTTCACCACCAAAGGGCCCCAGCCCGAGGATTCTCAGTCGGATCCCCAAAAGGGGTGAGCCTAGCCCAAGGCCCGGTGACGGGATCCCTGGCATCCAGCTACATGCCTTCATGGGTTGTCAGTCTGGGCCGAGAGAGAACTAGTCCCGCTCCTGTTGGCGGAGCCGCTGCAGAAGCGAGAGGGGTTTCTCTTCCTCTGGCCCTTTCTTTTCAGTCGCAGTTGGCAGGGCGGCTGTTTCTGTTTTCTGAGGTTCGAGCAAGAGCTTGGCGGCTTCTGACTCAACGGCTGGAGGGCGAGCCGGGTTCTCCCCTTGTTGGCCGGGCAAGGGAACAGACTCCAGAGTGGCCAGCAGAGCTTGAATATGGCTGTGGGTTTCGGGATGGTTGCTGGCGGCATGGGCCAAGAGGGTGAGCTGCTCTTTGGCTGCGACCAGGTTCCCCAGCTTGAGATCCACCAAGGCCAGTTGATAGCGAGCCTTAAAGCCACTGGGATCCACCTCCACCGAGCGCTGAAAGGCGGCGCGGGCCTCCGCCAGCTTGCCTTGACGGGCATAGATCAAGCCGAGGTTAAAAGGCACATCGGGATCCCGTTCGCTGGGCAGCACCAAGGTTTTTTCTTCCAGTTCAATCGCGCTCCGGTAGGCGTTGATGGCCAAGGTATGAAAGCCCATCTGCAGGTAGCGGGCTCCGTCTTCCTTCAGTTGGGCGACCGTCGGCTCCCCTGTCAGTAGGGTCATGGGCGGTTGCGCGTGGGCAGGCATGGCCACCGCCAAGCTCAGCAGGCACCCCACCGTTTTCAGGCCTAAGGGTACAGCCTGACGACCAATCTGCTGCCTATTCATCACCATGATCTGTTTCCTCCAACCACATCAACACCACTTCATTCCACCCCTCTGGGCCGGGGAGCTGAGCCAATTGCCATTGGGGCAGGGCCTCACTCCAGAGGCTATCCGCAATTGGGCTGGGAAGCACCACTTTTTGCTCCGTCCACCGCAAAAAGGCCACATCGGGCGGGGAACAACCAATGCCCAAAGCCTTGATAGGGCCCAAATGCCGTTGATAGCAATCCAGCAGCCGCTGCACCGCCTGCTCCCCCGGTAACCAATTGGGTTCTGCGGCCATCGTTGGCCGTATCCATCCGGTCAGATACCATTGCGGCAGGCTGGAGAAGTGGAGCTGACGCACCCGCAGCAGATGTTGGGTGAGGTTGGCCTCTTGTTGGGCAAAAGCTTCCCGTAGGGTTTCGGGATCCCCGGAATAGCTGAAAATCTCACTGTACTCTCGCTGCTGCGCCCGCTCTGCCTCTTCCAAAGGGATCCCAGTGGCAGCGGCCAGCTCAGAGGCAGTCCAATCCCCAAACCCGATCAAATCCAAGTGGGACTCTTGACGCACCTGTTGCAGGATGCTGCGCAGGCGAGAATAGGGCAGACCCAAAGCATACACGTAGTAGGGCGGTCGGTGTTGCCACTGCTCGTCTAGGATGCCCGCCGGGAAGTAATGCTCGGGAACGTAAACGGCAGAGCCATCCTCACAGATGAACGGATGCTCCAGGCGCAACTGCCGCCGCACATGTTCCAGTTGAGCGCGGGTGCGCAGGCTGTAGAGCACCAAGGGAATGGAGCGGCGCTCTAGGGCAGCCAAGGCTTGTCGGGCAGCACCATAGCTGTTGAACTCTAGATCCAGCAAGCTGCCATCCAAACTGGTAAGGACAAGTCGCATAGGCGCAGGAAAGGGAAAGGCGCTGGCCCCGTCAAAATTTCAAGCAGCACGACCGGCTGAAGCGTCCTACAGTACCTATGATCCAATAGCTTGACCAACCTGAGGGGGGTTAGCCCCAAATGCTCTCCCTCAAAGCATCTGGGTGAATGGGCAATCCGTGCGCCAGAAGTGGTAAAAGCTCGATTGAGCACTACAGAATGCGTGTGTCGCCGAAGATCTTGGCTCAAAAACCAGCAGCAGAGAAGACAGACAGATTGAGTGGGTCAGTGGCTAGTTTTCTGTGCCAAAGGCACGATCCCCTGCATCCCCCAGCCCGGGCAAGATAAATCCTCGATCGTTCAGCCGCTCGTCAATCATGGCGCAGAAGATTTGCACCATCGGGTAGTGGGATCCCAACCGCTGTAACCCTGGGGGCGCTGCCAATGCGCTGACAATTCTAACCAAGCTGGGATCCGCCCCCCGTTTTTTTAGCTCATCCAAAACCCAGAGCAGCGTGCCCCCGGTGGCCAACATCGGCTCGGGAATGAGAATGCGCATCTGTTCAGGGATCCGCTCTGGAAGGCGATTGAGGTAGCAACTGGCCTGCAGCGTTTCCTCATCCCGCACCATGCCAATGTGAAAGATCCGCGCCTGGGGCAAAAGGGCCTGACAGCCTTCCAGCATCGCCAAGCCAGCCCGCAATACAGGCACAATGCCCAGCAGGGTATCCGGCGCGATGACCTCTGCGGCAACGGGTTCCAAAGGGGTTTGCACCTGAACGGTTTGGGTGGGGATCCACTCCCGCATCGCCTCATAGGTTAGCCAGCGGCCCAGCTCCGACATGGCCGTGCGAAACAGGGGCATGGGCGTCTCCGCATCCCGAGCCACGGTTAGCCAGTGCTTAATGAGCGGGTGAGGGGGGACATAGACACGAAGCTGCTGACTTGCCACGGGAGAATGCCTCAATCTGGGCGGTAGCATAGCGGGTTGCCTTAGCAGAAAGCAAGCTCTAGAAAGCAAGCTCTCCAATTGGCCGCAACTCCATCCCGACCGGGGATAAATTGCCAACAGCTCCGGCAAATGCTCAAGGGGTGGGGCTCTTTGACCCAGCAAGATTGCGGCAGAATGAGATCTGCAGGCTACTTCGAGCGCCGGTCATGTTCGGTGGCTACAGGTTTGGGATAGACCAGGGCAAGGCTGGTTTCGGGTTTTGTTCCTCTTGCCATTTGCGAACTGAGGTGCTGGCCCCAGGGCAGCTTGGCCTCCCGCCGATGGAACCCAATGCCGGCGGATCTCGTCTGCAAGTACCGGTAGCCGGAGATACCGCTCTGTCCAAGGGTTTCTGGCTTAATGGGGTGTCGCAAGTTACAGCCTGTTCACAAATTAAGGGATACAAAACTTAAGGGATACAAAACATCGTGTTTCTGAGGCTTGACTCCGATGAGGTTTAGAACAAGTAGGTTTACAACCGTATCCGTAGCCCCTCAATAGGCTGTACCTGCATCTTTGGCCCCCTCACACCTTGCAAGGATTAGCTTAGGGAGAATGGATTATGGCTTCGTCTCAACCCTCTGACTCGAACACCAAGGCTCTGAGCCGCCGTCAGCTTCTCAAAGTGGGGGCCGCAGCCCTTGGGGGCGGTCTACTGGCGGCAGGGGGCGCCCAAGCTCAGCGCAAACCCTCTCCCACCCTGATCGTGGCTCAGGGATCCGGCCTGGATCGCGTTTCCTACGCTACCAACTGGTATGCTCAGGCGGAACACGGCGGCTTCTATCAGGCGGTGGCGACCGGCATCTACCGCGAGCATGGCCTGGATGTAACCATCAAGATGGGTGGCCCCGGCATCAACATCACCCAAGTTTTGGCCGGTGGAGCTGCCGAATTTGCCATGGGAGGAAGCACAGGGGTGATCAATGCCGTGCGAGAAGGGATCCCTTTGGTGTGTGTGGCAGCCATTTTCCAGAAAGACCCGCAGATCATCATGACCCACCCCGGCACCCAGCGCTTTGAAGAGCTCAAGGGCCGGCCCATTTTCGTCTCGAAAGGGGGGCTTGCCACCTACTGGCCCTACCTAAAGGCCCGCTTTGGCTTCACCGACGATCAGGTTCGTCCCTACAACTTCAACCCCGGCCCCTTTTTGGCGGATCCCAGCTCAGCTCAGCAAGGCTATCTGACATCCGAGCCTTTTGCCATCCAACGGGAAGGGGGATTTGAGCCGGTGGTCTTCCTCCTGGCGGATTTGGGCTACAAACCCTACGCCACCACCATCGAAACCCGTCGCCAACTGGTGGAAACCAAGCCCGACTTGGTGGAGCGATTCGTGGATGCCTCTATCAAAGGCTGGTACAGCTTCTTGGAGGATCCCCGTCCGGCCTATCGCTTGATCAAGCAGGACAACCCGGAGATGACCGATGCCCAGTTGGCCTACAGCTTCGAGAAATTGCAGGAGTACGGCATCATCTTGTCCGGCGATGCGTTGGAAAAAGGCATTGGCGCCATGACCGACAAACGCTGGCAAGACTTCTTCGACAGCATGACGGTGGCCGGCGTATTTGAGCCAACCATCAACTACCGGGCTGCCTACACACTGGGCTTCGTCAATAAAGGCACTGCCTACTACACTGCCTGACGGACTTCCACCCTTGGCGCTTCTCAGCCCAAGGGATCCCCCCTCGCCCCCAGCCCCTCTTCCACCAAGGGAGAGGGGAACTATAGTCATTTCAAACTAGATTGAGACACCCCCTAAACGCTCCGCGCCACTGCCCTCACCCCCATTCCTTCTCTCAGAGGGAGAAGGGGGCTAGAGGGAAATGTTTCATTCCGGTTTAATTGAGAATGCCAGAACACTGCGTGATCACCTCCCCCAACACCGCCAGCAACACCGGCACCCCCAGACGGATCCCGGAGACCAACAGCGAGATCAAACAAAAAGCTCCAAGTGAAAAGGCGTTCCAGCGAAGCTTGGCCCAGCACTCCATCAACAAATGCAGGCACAGGTGGGAGCAGATTCATCGCCGAGCTGGAAAGCCTATCATGGGATCCAGTATGGAATCCATTGTGTCAGCAGCGCAGGGCACTTTGACCCTTTCACCCTCCTCTTCTCCGCCAGACCCGCCAGCCAGTCTGACGGGCTCATTCCCCGCCGCTGACGCGGCAGGGATCACTTGGCCTTGGGCAGCGCAGCGGGATCCCATCCTTGTCCTCGGGGCTGGGCTGATGGGGCGTCTGTTGGCCGCCAGCCTTGTCGAGGTTGGGCATCCTGTCCGCATTGTGGAGGCGGCCACTGCTCCTGAGAGCAGTGCTGCCCATTTTGCCGCTGCTATGCTAGCTCCTTTGGCCGAGTCCGCCATCGCCGAAGCCAGTGTGGTGGCCCAGGGGTACTATGCCCTCTCCCGCTGGCCCGCCCTTCTGGCCAGCCTGCCAGAGCCGGTTTTCTTTCAGCAAGAAGGCACTCTGATCCTCTGGCACCGCCAAGATGCCGGGGAAGCCAGACGTTTCTCGTCCCTGCTGGCCGCTGTGGGGGAACACCTCCCGCATCTCCCCCGCCCTCAGCCGCTGGATGCCCAGGCTATTGCCGAGCTGGAGCCATCGGTAGCCGGGCGATTTGCGCAGGGCCTGTATCTTCCCCAAGAGGGCCAACTGGACAACCGCCAACTGTTGTCGGCTCTGCTGGCCAAGCTGCGGCAGCACGAGGTGGAGGTGGAGTGGGGTTGCCCCTGGGATCTGAAGCAGGCCCAAGCCTGGCAGCAACAAACCGGAGGCTGGGTTTTGGATTGCCGCGGCCTGGGATCCCAAAAAGAATGGGGCGGGCAAAAACTGCTGCGCGGAGTTCGGGGTGAGGTGGTGCGCCTGTATGCCCCAGAAGTCTCTTTGCGGCGCCCAACCCGGCTGTTGCACCCTCGCTACCCGATCTACATCGCTCCCAAGCCGGGTCAGGTGTTTGTGGTGGGGGCCACTGAAATCGAATCTGAGGATCGCTCGCCGGTGAGCGTTCGCTCGGCTTTGGAGTTGCTCAGCGCCGCCTACGCCGTACATCCTGCCTTTGCCGAAGCGCGTATCCTGGAATTAGGCAGCCAATGTCGTCCCACCTTGGCAGACCATTTGCCAGCCGTGGTGGAGCGCTCACCTCGCCTGTTGCAGATCAACGGCCTCTATCGCCATGGCTTTCTGATCTCCCCGGCCATCCACGATGCTGTCTTGGAGTATCTTCACCAGGGCAGTTGTCGCTTGGCCCAGCAGCTTGGGATCCCCTTTCAGGTGCAGGCTGCCCCTCTTTCCGGTGAGTCCCTGTCGCCATGCGTGTCTTGATCAACCAAAAGCCTTACGATTTGCCGGAAGGCACCACTTTGGCCGAGGCAGTGGCTCAGGTGGGGGCCAGCGGCCCTTTCGCGGTAGCGGTTAATCTGAAGTTTGTGCCACGTGCGCAGCATGAGCAAACCCGTCTGCAAGAAGGCGACCAGGTGGAGATCGTCACTCCGGTTGCCGGCGGCTAGCGCTCAAGTCCGCTTTTCTATCTGCCTCAGCCATGTCCACCCTTCTCCATTGCTCTCCCTCAACTCTGGCCGATGAGGATCCTTTGGTTCTCTACGGCCAACCGTTGCCCAGCCGCCTGATGTTGGGTACGGCTCGCTACCCTTCGCCAGCCATTTTGGAGCAGGCGGTGGCGCGCGCGCAGCCCTGTTTGTTGACGGTTTCTCTGCGGCGGCAAGGGGCACTGGGGCCAGAAACTTCCCAGAGGTTTTGGGCCCTGTTGCAGAAGATGGGGATCCCGGTTCTGCCCAACACCGCCGGTTGTCACAGCCTGCAGGAGGTGATCACGACGGCGGAGATGGCGCGGGAGGTGTTCGGCACCGACTGGATCAAGCTGGAGTTGATCGGGGATGACTACACGCTGCAGCCGGATCCCGTGCAACTGCCCACTGCTGCTGCTGAGCTGGTCCGGCGCGGCTTTAAGGTGCTGCCCTATAGCACCGACGACCTGGTGCTCTGCCAGCGGCTTTTGGATGCTGGCTGTGAGGTGGTGATGCCCTGGGCGGCCCCCATCGGCACCGGCAAAGGCCCTCTCAACCCCTACAACTTGCGCCTGCTGCGGGAGCGGATCGAGGCGCCGCTGATCGTGGATGCCGGCTTGGGCCTGCCCTCCCATGCCTGCCAGGTGATGGAGTGGGGCTTCGACGGGGTGCTGCTAAACACGGCAGTGGCCTTGGCCCGGGATCCGGTGGCCATGGCCGAGGCCTTTGCAGAAGCGGTGCGCTCAGGCCGCCGAGCCTACCTGGCCGGGGCCATGATCCCTCAGGAAACAGCTCAGCCCAGTACGCCTGTCCTCGGCACTCCCTTTTGGCACCAGGGCTGACTGCCGCTCTCAGGGGTGCAGCTCAGGCGGCAGGCTTTCGCGCCTGGATAACCTGCAGAGCTCCCCCAGCGTGGAGGGTCTGCCGGATGGATTGCCAACCCTGCTGCTGCAAATGCTCGGGCAAGTCCAGCTTGAGTAGCTCCCAGGCGGTCTCGGTTTCAAACAGGGCCAAAAAGAGGGCCAGCCCAGGCCAGATCAAGGGTTGTCGAGGCGCGTGCAGATCCAGAATCAAGAGTCCTCCCCCCGGCTTGAGCACCCGCCACACTTCCCGCAGCACCTGCTCCAAGTCGGCGAAGGACAATTCGTGCAGAGCCAAGCTGGTATGCACCCAATCAAAGCTGGCATTGGGAAAGGGCATATCTTGGGCAAAGGCCTCCACAAACTCCACCTGGGGAAGGCGTTTGCGGGCTGCCGCTAGAGCTTTGGGGGAAGCATCCAGGCCCACCACCTGCTGGCTCAGCTCCGCCAACAGTGGGGTTACTTCAGCTGGGCCACAGCAGAGATCCAACACCCGCTCCTGGGGATGAATCTGGATCCCTTGTAGGGGCAATTTCCGCAGCCGCTCGTATCCCCCCACCGCCAGAGCAGCCCCGCGGCTGATGCTGCGGTAAAGCCAGGGAAAGCGGTAGCTCCAGTCGCGCAGGAAGGTGGCCACAGACAGGGATCCCTCAGGGGCTCTTTCAGCCTACCTAGCCCCTCTCCCAGCAGGGGAGTTGGCCTGGCTATTTTCTTGGCCTATGTGGAACTTTTTCCCGCCGGCAGTCGTCTGGGGCGATGGGCCATCTTAGGCCTTTTCTCCATCCACCTGCTGATGATGACTCAGTTTGAGCTGCCTTCTCCCCCTTCTGGAAGACCTAACCGGCACAGCTTGGTTTGGCTGGTGGTTGCTGCAGGTCTGACGGTCTTGCTCTGGCGGTTTCCCTGGGGTAACTACATCCTCTACCCCTTTACCTTGTTGGCCACCTGGTTTCACGAGATGGGCCATGGTCTGATGGCAGTGCTGTTGGGGGGGGAGTTTCATCGTCTGGAGATCTATCCCGACGGCTCGGGGCTGGCCATTCACAGTGGCGAGCTGTTTTTAGGACGGGTGGGGCAAGCTTTGGTGGCCGCTGCTGGGCCGATGGGGCCGCCGCTGGCTGGGGCCCTGTTCATCCTTGCCTCCCGCCGCCACAGCACAACTCGGTTGGGGCTGGTACTTCTGGGATCCCTGCTGTTGCTATCGACGCTGCTCTGGGTTCGCTCTCCCTTTGGCCTCCTGTTCCTCTTGGGTATGGGTTTGGGGATCCTGGCGGTAGCTCGCTGGGCCTCCCCCTGGCTGCGGGGCTTCGCTGCACAATTTTTGGGGGTGCAGGCCTGTGTGAGCACCTACCACCAGCTCGACTACTTGTTTACGGCCTCTGCCGTGATCAATGGGCAGGTGATCCACTCCGATTCCAGCCAAATTGCCCAAAACTTGTTCTTGCCCTACTGGTTTTGGGGAGGGGTGATGGCGGTATCTTCTTTGGTGCTGCTGATAACCAGCTTGCAACTGACGTTCCGAGACTAACCGGCGGGGGGCAAAGCCGCAATTTTGGCAGTGATTTGTGTCACGCAAAAATCCGTCCTCCATCACTGCCAAGTCGAGAAAACCGCCGCTACAGTAATGGGCAAGAGGAGTGAGGAGCTGAGGAGTGGAGCATGTGGCGGGATGTTATTGGGCTGGCCCTGGCGGCGACCTTACTGTTGATCAGCAAAACCGCCGCAGATACGCTTGGCCAAGGCCAGGTGCAGACTTTCACCGAACCTGAGCCAACGCCCCATTCTTTTCCGGTGGAATGAGGTACTTGAGTCTGCTGACGGAAGTCGTAGCGGCGTTGTCGTTTTGTGCAACACTCATTCTAGAGTCTTTGAGGACTCCGTCCGAGTGGCGCGGTCGCAGCAGCGTTGCGGAGCAATAACAGTAGGCTTGGGATCCCTGATGCGCATAGCCCTGTTTACGGAGACGTTTCTGCCCAAGGTGGATGGCATCGTTACCCGCCTCTGCCACACGGTGCGTCACCTAACCGCTCGAGGCAACTCGGTGCTCATCGTCGCGCCCCGGGGAGCCCCCCGGCGGTTTGCACGGGCACGGGTCTACGGGATCCCGGGGATGCCGCTGCCTCTGTATCCAGAGTTGAAGCTGGCTGCCCCCGGCCCGGCCATCGGCAAGTTGCTCAGCCGTTTCCGACCGGATGTGATCCACGTGGTGAACCCGGCGGTTTTGGGATTGGGGGGCCTCTACTACAGCCAGACGATGGGGATCCCACTGGTGGCGTCCTACCATACCCATCTGCCGAAGTATCTGCAGCATTATGGGCTGGGCTTTCTGGAAGGGGTTTTGTGGAATCTCCTGAAGCTGGGGCACAATTTGGCGCGGGTCAATCTTTGCACCTCAACGGCCATGATGCAGGAGCTGAGCGCCCACGGCATTGAGCGGGTGCAGCTGTGGCAGCGGGGAGTGGATACGGAGTTGTTTCATCCCCAGGCTGCCAGTCCAGAGATGCGGGCTCGGCTCACCGCAGGGCAACCGGAACGGCCTCTTTTGCTCTATGTGGGGCGGCTTTCGGCTGAGAAGGAAGTGGGGCGGATCCGGGTCTTGTTGGAGCAGATCCCCCAAGCCCGCTTGGCTATTGTGGGGGATGGGCCAGAGCGGGGATCCCTGGAGCAACATTTTGCCGGCTACGATGTGGTGTTTACGGGCTATCTGCAGGGGGAGTCTCTGGCAGCGGCCTTTGCTTCGGCGGATTTGTTCGTGTTCCCCTCCCGCACCGAGACCTTGGGGCTGGTTCTGTTGGAAGCCATGGCTGCCGGTTGTCCGGTGATCGCCCCCCGCTGCGGTGGCATTACCGATGTGGTGGACAGTGGGCGCAATGGCTTTCTGTTCGATCCCAATTCGGATAGCGACTTTGTCCAGGTTACCCAGCAACTCCTGAGCAGCGTCGGGCAGCGGCAGCTCTTCCGACAGCAAGCCCGCCAAGAGGCAGAACGCTGGAGTTGGTCGGCAGCCACCCAACAGTTGGAGAACTACTACCGATCCGTCATTGCCGCCGGCTAGCAGTGGTTCCCTAGTGGGAAAGGCTCGGGGCACATGAGGACTCCGCCTTGCTCTCTCCAACGCCAGCGGCTAGTCTACGCAGAGACCGGATGATCCCCCTCAATGGCCCGCACTTGCTCCACAAAGAATTCTTCTAGGGATTGCCGTTGCCAATGCAAGTCGGTGACCAGTGCCCCCGCTTGGTTCAAAAGGCTCAGCAACTCCGGTAGGGATCCACTCCATTCCCCCGACCAATGGGATCCCTGAATCGAGAAGTGCTCTAGGCGGTCGCGGAACTGTTCGACGGCGCCACCGTGCCCCTGTACCCGATAGCTTTTGCTCTCTCCCAGCAAGTCATCCAAAGTTCCCTGATGCACCAATTTGCCGCCGATGATCAGGCCGACTCGGTTGCAGATAACTTCCACATCCGCCAGGATATGGCTGTTGAAAAACACCGTTTTGCCCTGCTGCTTGAGGGACAGAATGATCTCGCGCATTTGATAGCGGCCCATCGGATCCAGTCCCGACATCGGTTCATCCAGAAACACCAGCTCTGGGTCGTTGATCAGCGCTTGGGCCATGCCAGTGCGCTGCAGCATGCCCTTGGAGTAGGTGCGCAGTTGTTTTTTGCGGGCCGTATCTATAGAAAGCCCCACCAGCTCCAGCAGTTGCGGGATCCGCTCCTTCAACAGGCTATTGGGCAGACCAAACACCTTGCCGGCAAACTGGAGAAACTCCCATGCCGTCAAGTAATCGTAAAAATAGGGGTTCTCCGGCAAATATCCCACCTGTTGCTTGATGGAGCGATCCCCCAGGGGTTTGCCCAGCAAAGTGCCGCTGCCGCGGGTGGGCTCCACAATGCCCAGTAGGCATTTGATGGTGGTGGTTTTCCCGGCCCCGTTGGGCCCCAGCAGCCCAAAGGTTTCTCCGCGGGCCACAGTCAGAGAAAAATCTTTGAGGGGGCTGACCACCTTGTTCAGCCAAAATCCTGTGCGATAGGTTTTGGTCAGGCCGGTGATGGCAATGACCGGCTCTGGTGCCGCGAACGCTTCTGCTGGGGAAGTGGGGGTCTCGCTCATGGACTCGCTCGTAGGTATGTTGGAGTTGAGGGAGAAAAAGGTGCCGCGAACACCGAGTTAAGGAGCACACAGTCCGCCAGGCGATAGGCTACCCAGCCTAACCTTTAGTTTACCCACAGGCTTTGTCCCAGCCTAGGCTTGCCGCAGCACTTCCGGTAGAGGAAAGGGGCCAGAGCAAACATACTCCGCGTAGGTATCCGCTTCATTCGCAACAGCGGTGCGGTTCCTTTGCCGTAGGCACAGCACTTTGCTCTGACCTCCCTTCAGTAGCATTCTCATCATCTGGGATGATTCTGGGATGATGATTTCCATCGCGTTGGCGGTGCGGAGCAAGAAAATTGAATCCAGAGGTTTTGTGGGATCCCAGCCGGTGGTGATCATCGGCAACAGCGTTGCAGAGCAATAAGAAAGGAGTGTTTCTTGCTGGATAAGGTGCTTAGGCAGTGGAAGGAGCGGCTGTTGGCTCCAGTGCTGCAAACCCCTCTCCAACAGGTGCATCCCCTAGCCATTACCCTGTCGGGGTTTGCTGTGGGCCTGGCCTCTGGGACAGCGGCAGCTTACGGGGCCTACGGGTGGGGGCTGGGCCTGTGGTTGCTGAACCGGTTTATGGATGGGCTGGACGGCACGTTGGCTCGTCTGCAGGGACGGCAGAGCGATCTGGGGGGCTACCTGGATATGCTGCTGGACGTGGTGGTCTACGCAGTCGTTCCCCTGGGGCTGGCCTTTCACCAGGGATCCCTGCTGGGCTATGCTTCTCTGGCTCTGATGCTGGCCAGCTTTTACATCAACCTTTGCTCCTGGATGTATTTGGCAGGGCTGTTGGAAAAACGGCGTTCGCGACAGCGTTGCGGAGCAACAAGGACGGATGGCACTGTCGGGGCGGGATCCCTGGATGAACTGACCAGCTTAAGTATGCCGTCGGGGCTTATCGAGGGCAGCGAAACCATCTTTTTCTACGGCTTGTTTTTCCTTTTCCCGGAGTACATGGTGGGCTTGTTTGGGCTGATGGCGATTCTGGTGCTCTTGAGTGCTGTGCAGCGGTTGGTTTGGGCGCTGGGATCGCTTTCTGCTCCAAGGTGAGTTCGGAAAGGGTCTGTTACTATGGCTCCGTCCGGCTGGCGCGAGTTGGGTTACAAGGGTTCCCCATCAGATTTCACCGGGCGAGAGGATCCAAAATAAAAAAGCCATGGAGATCTGTTGCCATGACCTCCACCCTCAACCAACGCATTCGCCACTTCTACGATGCCTCCTCCGGCCTCTGGGAGCGGGTGTGGGGGGAGCACATGCACCATGGCTATTACGAGCCGGGCCAAACCGGCAAGGATCGCCGCCAAGCTCAGATTGACTTGATCGACAGGGTTATCCAGTGGGGCCAGATCGGGGATCCCTGCCCTCCCCAGCACATTCTCGATCTTGGCTGTGGCATTGGGGGAAGCAGCTTGGAGTTAGCCCGGCGCTTTGGGGCACAGGTTACGGGCATTACCCTCAGCCCCGTCCAAGCCAAGCGGGCTACGGAGCGCGCCCAAGAGGCCGGCCTGAGCAACAAGGTGCGATTTCAGGTGGCCGATGCCCTGGAGATGCCCTTTGCAGACAACACCTTTGATCTGGTGTGGTCTCTGGAAAGCGGCGAGCACATGCCGGATAAGCGGCAGTTTCTGGCCGAGGGCTGGCGGGTCTTGCAACCGGGCGGGCAGGTGATGGTGGTAACCTGGTGCCACCGCGAGGGATCCCTGAGCCAGCAGGATCAACAGCTTTTGCAGAAAATCTACGAGGTGTACTGCCTGCCCTATGTGATCAGCCTCTCCAGCTACGAGGCTCTGGCCCAACAGGTGGGCTTTGAGCAGGTGCGCAGCGCCGACTGGTCGGAGCGAGTGGCCCCTTTCTGGGATGAGGTGATCGCTTCTGCCCGCGACTGGCGCTGGATCTGGGCTTTGCTGCGCAGCGGCTGGGTTACCGTTCGCGGGGCGCTGGGGCTGGGCCTGATGCGTCAGGCTTATGCCACCGGCTTGCTCCGCTTTGGCCTCTTGACTGGGTTCAAACCTGGGGATCAGCCAAGGTAGGGATCCCTTGCTCTCCTTTGGGAGGAGGGGCGCTTGGGGAAATGGGCTCAAAAGTTGGGCTGGGGCGGTGCTGTGCCGGTGAGTTCCAGATACTTTTGCTTCACCGCCTGAATATCCTGCCACATCAACCACTTGGGGCTGCCAGGGGTGCGGTCTGGGTTGCGCAGCAGATAGGCCGGGTGAAAAATGGGCATACACCAGCGTCCCTGCCACTGGATCCATTCCCCGCGGATCTTGGTGATCCCTCGCTTCTCGCCCAAAAGGGAGCGCACCGAGGTGGCCCCCGTGAGCAGAATAATCCAGGGATCCACCAGGCGAATCTGCTCCAACAGATAGGGACGGCAGGCGTCCATCTCCTCCTGGGTGGGCACGCGGTTGTTAGGGGGGCGGCACTTGACCACATTACAGATGTAGGTGTCCTGCTCGGGATCCAGCCCCACCGAAGCCAGGATTTTATCCAGCAATTGTCCCGACTTGCCCACAAAAGGCAGCCCCTGCAGGTCTTCGCTTTCCCCTGGCCCCTCTCCGATGATTAAAATCCTTGCCTTGGGGTTGCCCCGATGCACCACCACATGGGTACGGCTGGCTGCCAAGTCGCAGCGCTGGCATACCAAACAATGCTGCTTCAGTTGCTCCAAATCCCTGTAAGTGCCGGGGGGGATGGGCACCTGGGCCGACAGGGGGATCTGATCCCACTGGGGGAGTGTCTCCTCCGCCGGGGCTGGCGGCTCGATGGGATCGTCAAACAGGCTGGGCTGAAGCTCCGGCGGTTTTTTCTTGGCAGCCATTGCAAGTCGAGGTTTCCTTGTGCAGCGATCTTCGATTGCTCCCCCGCCCTTGTCAAGCTCAAGGCCAACCTGCCGGCAGGGGAGCATGCCTCTAACCCCCAAAACCCTGAACTTTGCTGAATTTACTGAGCTTTAGGCGGTTTGGCAAAAGTCATTGAGAGGGATATAGTAGACCAAGTTTCCCCCTGATCCTTGAGTCCACCGCAACGGTTGCCGGGAAGTGAAGGGGGAAAGCGCTCGGGGGGTATTCCTCAGGGCTTTGCGGGATACCGCCTTCCTGTTTGGACTCCGTCCCGCTGACGCGAACAGAGATAGGCAGGATGCGATCGCTTCTTTCCTGAACCATGTTCAGGAGAGTTCAGCGTGAATGTATCAGAACCTTTACTCCTTGTTAAACTGAGAAAACGAAAACTTGCGCCGGCCTTAGCTCGTCTCTACTCCCTGAGCCTGCCATGCTGGTTTTGT
Source organism: Thermostichus sp. MS-CIW-26 (assembly GCF_054059115.1). NCBI lineage: Bacteria > Bacillati > Cyanobacteriota > Cyanophyceae > Thermostichales > Thermostichaceae > Thermostichus > Thermostichus sp. MS-CIW-26. The sequence continues at coordinate 79,079 of NZ_JBSSBV010000003.1, read as the reverse complement.
CCAAAGAACTGCCCAACCTGAACTACCGTCATACTCTACAGCGCTTCGACGAGGATTGGCGGGATCCCCTCTCTGCCCTGTTGGGCTGGGGGCGCGCTGCCGGTGCCGATTTGGTGGAGATTTTTCTAGAACGGGGCAATTCCATCAGTTGCCTGGCCGAAGATGACGCCATCACCAGCATCACCCCACGGCTCTCCACCGGGGCCGGCGTGCGGGTGTTTCGCGGCTTGGCCGACTGCTACGTCAGCACCAACGATCTGTCCTTTGCCGGTCTCAAGGCTGCTCTGGAGAAGGGCCTTTCGCTGATGGGCTTCACCCCTCCTGGCCCCACAGCGCTGGTTTCTGCCATCAACCTGGAGATGCTGCAGGACTACGGCGAGCGTCGCCGCAAAGATGGCTGGTTGAAGGAATGTAGCCCCATTGCGGAGATGGGGGAGATCCTGCTCAAAGCCAACGAGCAACTGGGTCGCCAAGCCCGCCATGTGCAGTCCCGCCGCACCACCTATTTCCGCGATTGGCAAGAGATTCTGGTGGCCTGCAGCGATGGCACCTTTGTGCGGGATGTGCGCCTCACCCAATCCGTGAGCTCTACGCTGCTCTGTGCCGATGGATCCCATCGCGCCTCTGTCAGTCAACGCTCCGGCGGTACGGGGGATCCCAACTTTTTGCGCCGTTGGGATCTGGAGGCCCATAGCCGGGAACTGGCAGAAGCTGCCGGCCAGATGCTCTATGCCGACTACGTGGAATCCGGCACCTACCCGATTGTGATGTCCAACGCTTTTGGCGGCGTTATCTTCCACGAAGCCTGCGGCCACTTGTTGGAAACCACCCAGATTGAGCGCAAAACCACTCCCTTTGCCGACAAAAAAGGCCAGAAAATTGCCCACAAAAACCTCACCGCCTGGGATGAAGGTCTCTCTGAAGGGGCCTTTGGCAGCCTGGATGTGGACGACGAGGGCATGCCCGTCCAGCGCACTCTGCTGATCGAGAAGGGCATTTTGAAAAACTTCTTGGCGGATCGGGCTGGCTCAATGCGCACCGGCCACCCTCGCACCGGCAGCGGTCGCCGCCAAAACTACACCTTTGCCCCCGCCAGCCGTATGCGCAATACCTACATTGCCCCTGGAGATGCAGAGTTGGACGATCTTTTTGCTTCTATCGACAAAGGCATTTACTGCAAGCGTATGGGGGGAGGGAGCGTCGGCCCCACTGGGCAATTTAACTTCGCCGTCGAAGAAGCCTATCTCATCGAAAACGGCAAAATTACCAAGCCCCTCAAGGGAGCCACCCTGATCGGAGAAGCCAAAGACATCTTGACCAAAATCTCCATGTGTTCCAAAGACCTCAGCTTGGCAGCCGGGTTCTGTGGCTCCGTCAGCGGCAGCATTTACGTCACCGTCGGGCAGCCCCACATCAAGGTAGATTCCATTACCGTGGGCGGTCGCTAATTCCAGGGATCCACCTCGACATGGCCTATGACAACGTCTGCAAATATCTGGCCGAGCGTTTCCCAGAGCAGTTTGTCCGCTGGCTCATGGGAGAAGTGGCTCGGCTCCGACTCTATCGGAGGTATCCTCACCTATCGGTGCAGCAGGTGGTCAAGGTGCTCCGCACCGCTAACGCGATTGACTTGCGCAAAACGGGGTCGGAGGGAGTTTTCCAGACCTCTTTTCGTCTAGAGAGGCTGAGCCATGAGTTTGATGTTGTCCGCCTGTGGGAATGTGATTTGAGGGCCGGAGCGGATCGGCAAGCCCTACTGCCTTTTCGGGTTCTGAGCCAGGTGGAAGATCCAGCAGAAACCTTGCGAGAGGTGGTCAGTGAGCTAGAGAGCTTGGCAGACCCCAGTGAGAGAAGGGAATTGGCAGCCGCAACAGCCGTCTTGGCGGGACTAGCATTGGATCGGGGTTTGATTCGACAAATCATGAGGTCTTTGGATATGAGGGAATCGGTGATCTACCAAGAGTGGCGGGCAGAAGCTCTGCGAGAGGGGCTGGAAGAAGGGCGCAAAGAAGGACGCAGAGAAGGACTACAACTGGGCCTGCAACAAGGGCTACAACAAGGATTGCAACACGGGGAAGCAACGCTGGTTTTGCGGCTGCTCAGGCGGAAGTTGGGATCTCTTGAGCCGGCCCTTGAGAATAGGATTTGGGCTTTGTCAACGTCACAACTGGAGGCGCTGGGGGAAGCTCTGTTGGACTTCAGCAGCAAGGACTACGTCCCGCTGGCGCGATCGGAAGAGTTGACCGCCTGGCTGGCCCGTCAGCTAGAAACCGCAGGAGCCCCGCTCTCTGCCCACAGGGCAAGGGTCGGGAGGAATGTGAGTAAAATGCAATAAGGCTATGACCCAAGTCCTGACCGTTTCTTGCAAGCTCAAGGTGTCCCAGTCGCAAGCCGCCAAATTGGACGAGACATTGGATGCTTTGTCGCTACGCGACGCTAACGCGAACGGCCAAGTCTTGAACTGGGTCAACCAAAACACACCCGAGAAAGTCGTCAACCCACTGAAACTCCAATCCCTGTGCTACTACGAAATCCGTGCCCGTTTCGGCTTGTCCAGTAATTTGGCAAGGACTACGTCCCGCTTACGCGACCAACAGATATGCAGACGGGTAGCGTCTGCTCGCAAGGTGGCACAACAGAAAAACCGCCCGGTCAAAGCGTTGTCGCTACGCGACGCTAACGCGAACAAGGGTGGCTTCGCTACCTACGACGCTCGTATCTTTTCGTTTCGCGAGAAAGACTGGACGGTGTCGCTGTCGCTACGCGACGCTAACGCGAACACCATGGTGGAGGGTCGAGAGCGCTTTGAGCTGGCGATTGGTCATTACCAGAGAGAACAGTTGGCAGGCTCCAATCCCAAAAAGACCTCCGGTCCGCTGACGCGAAAGACCTCCGGTCCGCTGACGCGAACGGCCACTCTGGTCAAGCGCAAAGACGGTTCCTACTCCATCCAGATTTGCGTGGAAGCAAAGTTACCGGAGCGGCAGAACACCGCTCAGGTGGTAGGCGTGGATTTGGGAAGGACAGATATTGCCCATACGTCAGAGGGGGACAACTGGAATGGACAGCAGTTGAGCAAAATACGAGACCGTTATTCCAAGCTGAGAGCGGTACTCCAGCAAAAAGCCAGTAAGGGCACCCGCAGTTCCCGGCGCAGATGCAGAGAACTGTTGCAACGGCTGTCTGGTAAGGAGAGACGCTTTCAGTCGCGTCAGCGTTGCGTAGCAAAAACGTGGGTCAATCATCGCATCTCTAAAGCTATTGTTTCTAGGGCAAAGGCCACAAATAGCGCTATTGCTTTAGAGGACTTGACAGGGATACGGGAGCGTATCAACCAACAACCCCGCAGCAAAGCCGAGCGGCGCAGGGCCAACAGTTGGGCGTTCTACCAACTGAGGCAGTTTCTGGAATACAAGGGCAGTTTCTGGAATACAAGGCGAGAGTTGCAGGGGTTTCTCTGATCCTTGTTCCGCCTGCTTATACCTCGCAGACCTGTCACAAGTGTTTGCACATCCATCCCGACCCTGCGCAATCCTGTCGCGTCAGCGTTGCGTAGCAAAATCGCAGTGGGAAGCAGTTTAAGTGTGGGCACTGTGGATGGGAAGGGGATGCGGACTGGAATGGGGCCAACATGATTGCCAAACTTGGGGCTGCTGTAAACCAGCCTAGAGGTCCGTGGTTGGCTTGCCAACTACAGGGCTACCGAAAGCCTGCACTGATACATTTACGCTGAACACTGCTGAACATCACTGTTCAACTATGCAGCGATAGCATTCTGTTTGTTTCCAACCAGAATGGCGGTATCCCGCAAAGCTTTGAGTAGAATACCCAAAGCGCAGTTTCCGTGTCGTCTTACTACCAATTTTCTGCTTTGCTTTGGCTACCATGTTGGCAGACTCGAAAGTAAACAGAAAGATCAACTGGTAGTAATCCGTACTGAACATATTATACATTATTTTCAGTATAGTTGAGCTTATTATTGACTAGAGTCATGCTCTTTCGCTTTAGCGGTGCGGAGCGCTCTGCGTCAGCATGAGTGCGGGTAGTTTACTAGAGGCGCTGGATGGCAATAGGAACTTGGGGAGTGGCAATGGTGCAGGTCGAGGTGTTGGCAGAACAGACACAAAGCTGTGCCCGGCGGCTGGGGATCCCTCAGTTTGATCTCTACGGGGCTCAAGTGGATGAAACCAGCGTGCAGGTAGATCATGGGGAACCTCGCCAGGTCAAGGCTTCCCACCGCTGCAGCGTGACGGTGCGGGCCTGGAACGACCAGGGTCAGGTGGGGGTGACCTCCACCACCGATGTGGATGAGGCGGGGCTAGAACTGGCCCTGCAAACGGCCTTTGAAGCCAGCCATTTTGGCGTGCGGGAACATGCCCCTCAATTCAGCCCAGAAGCCACTCTGCCCATTGCTCAGCCTTGTAACGACAAAGGGCCGTTGGCTTTGGCTGGCGACTTGTTGGAACAGTTGGTGGCTGCCGAAAAGGCACTCCTGGGATCCCATCCCGCCATTCAGGGGGTGCCCTATAACGGCTTAGCGCAGCGGCAAATCAACCGCTTCTACCTCAACAGCCACCAAGCCCTGCGACAAGAGGAGCATACCCTTGCTTCGGTTTTTCTCTACAGCAAGGCAGAGCAAGAAGGACGCAAACCCCGCAGCGCCGGAGCCATGCGAGTGGCTCGCAGCCTGGATGAGTTGGATATCCAGGGTTGTGTGCAGGAAGCTGCTGAGAAACTGATTAGCCATCTGGAGTACGAGCGGATCCCTTCTGGAAAATACACAGTGGTCTTTTCCGGAGAAGCCTTTTTGAGTTTGTTGGGCGCCTTCTCCAATGTGTTCAATGCCCAAAACATTTTGGACAACCAAAGCCTGTCCACCCCAGAATCCCTGGGCAAGACCATTGCCTCACCTCTTCTGTCGGTGTGTGACGATGCCCTACACCCGACCAATGTGGGAGCGATCAGCTTTGATGGCGAAGGCACCCCCACCCGCCGTGTCCCTCTCATCACCAATGGGGTCTTGACCCACTTTTTGCACAGCGCCGGTACGGCTAAGCGCCTAGGAGCCCAGCCCACAGGCCACGCCAATATCGGTGCTAAGGTCACGGTTGCTGCCCACTACTACCATGTATTTGCCGGGGCACCGCCGGAGAGCACCTATGACTTGGCTACGGCTGAAAATGTAGTTTGGATCGATGAGCTGCAAGCGCTTCATGCCGGCGTTAAGCCTCTCCAGGGATCCTTCTCCCTGCCGTTTCAGGGGTGGTGGGTACGCCAAGGAGAACGCATCAGCATCGAAGCGGCCACGGTGGCCGGAGACTTCCTGGAGCTGTTGAAGTCGATTTTCTACGTCGAGCCCGAGCCGCAAGTCACACCCGGTGGGCTGTGTCCCCGCATTTGGGTTGCCGATCTCTCCATTACCGGGCAATAACCTCACTTCAAGCTCATGCAACTGACCCGCATCGACCTCAACAGTTGGCTCATCCACACCCGGGAGCAAACCTTCCTATTGGATCCGTGGCTGGTGGATCCCCTGGTGTTTCTGGGGATCCCCTGGTTCATCCGCCTGGAGCACCGCCAGCCGCTCCCTTTTACGCCGGAGACCTTGCCCAAAATCGACGGGATCCTCCTCAGCCAAGCCCAGCCGGATCACTGCCACCCACCAACGTTGCAGCGCCTGGATAAGCGGATCCCCGTTTTGGCCTCGCCGGCTGCAGCTAGAGTCGTGAAGAGTCTAGGATTTGCAACGGTTCAGGCTCTGGATCCCTGGCAGTCCGCTCAGTGGGGGGATCTGCGGGTCACAGCCATTCCCGGTGCGCCCCTAGGGCCTGTCCGTGAGCTGGGCTATCTGCTGGAAGAGGTGCCCTCTCAGACACGGCTTTACTACGAGCCTCATCTTTCCCAACCGGATATCCGGCTGCGATTGCAGCAGGAATTGTGCCCCATTCATACTCTGCTGATCCCGGTGGTGGGGCAGATCTTTCCCCTCTTGGGAGAGGTGATCATGGGGCCAGAGCGGGCCCTGGAGGTGGTGGCAGCCCTACGCCCCCAGCAGGTGATCCCAACCGCGATGGGAGAGGTGGACTACCACGGGTGGTTTGCCGCCCAGATCCGCCCCTTGGGCAGCCTGCAGGAGTTTCGAGAAAAGCTGGCAGCCTTGAATGCCGCCACGTCCCAATCCATCCAGTTGTGTTGCCCCGCCCCTGGGGAAACGGTGTCTCTTTCTGTCGTGGCCAAGACATGAGCCTTCCTTCCCAAGCCCCGCCTAGCGCCGATCTGGTGGCCATCTTGCGGGCAGATTACGCTCGCTTTCCCCGGGATCAGACCTATGCGATCTACGACCCGCAGGTTTACTTCCGGGATCCCCTCAACGAGTTTCGCGGCTTGGATCGCTATCGCCGCATGATCGAGGGGATAGGGCGTTGGATAGAGGATATCCGTCTCGAGCTGCAGGATATTCGGCAAACCGGCAACCAGATCCGCACCGAGTGGATCCTAAGCGGTTCTTTGGCTTTGCCTTGGCGTCCCCGCCTGTGCATCCCTGGCTGGACAGAAATACAGATCAACGAGTCGGGGTTAATCGGATCCCATGTTGATTACTGGCGGTGCTCTCGCCGGCAAGTGTTGCTGCAAATGTTTCGGCCTGGGGATCCCAAAGGATCCCGTTAATAGCTTCCATCCTTTGCTAGGATCACAAAGCTGACTTTTTAGCCCTCCTGGAAAGTCGCCCCTATTCTCAATCTGGAGAGATGGCCGAGTGGTCGAAGGCGCAGCACTGGAAATGCTGTGTGGGGCAACTCACCGTGGGTTCGAATCCCACTCTCTCCGCTGGAACTTGTTTGTGAGAGCAACTCACCGTGGGTAAGGCCATCCGGCCCGCTGGCGCGACCGAATCCCACTCTCTCCGTAATCCGATAACGTCCACTGAAGTCCAGAAAGCTCTTACCCAGCAAGGCTTCTGGGCTTTTTAGTGTCCACGATAGACCGGGGAAACCCACTGTAATCCAGGCTAAAGTGGGACACAATAGGGGATATAACAGACGGGGTGGGACATGGCCCTGTCAGAGATGGCCATTCGGAATGCCAAACTCAAGGACAAGCCGTACCAGTTGCCGAATAGAGAAGCAAGGCCATCCTGCCTGCCGAAGTTTTTGCCGAACCAGCTGACTATAGACTAACGGCCAACCGTAGGACGATGCCGACAAGAGCTACGGTGGCAGCTCCAATCAAGGCAAAAGCCAGGTTAACCACTTGGGCGCTAGCCTTTTGATAGGTGTCAATTCGTTCTAGGATCACCCGGTTTTCTATCCCCTGCTCGGCCCAACGTCTCTCCTGCTCAGCCCAACGTCTTTCCTGCTCGGCCCAGCGCTTTGCTTGATCGGCTGCCAGGGCTTCTAGCCGCTCGTTGGTTCTGGAGACATCCTGCCGGAGTCCTTCCACATCCTGTCGGATCTCTTCCACATCTTGCCGGATCTCTTCAATAACACTCAACACATCCCTGAGGGTGGGTTCACCGGCGGGCATCATAGAGCTGCAACCTCACTGAACAGCAAACGGTCTGAGCTCGCTAGATCAACTCGCTCACCGGGAAGCGATCCAGCATTTTTTGGGCTTGACGGGCATTTTCCCGTAACTCCGCCGGCAGATGGGGAACATAAGGGATCTGAGAAAGCAAATCCAGCGTGCGGCGGATCAGGCGCACCAGGTCTCCGGCATCTAGGTTGGTGCTGGCTTCCAGGGTCTCCCAAGGGATCCCTTGCGCCCAATGTTCGACGATCCCAGCCAAGCTGGGCTCAAACCCAATCGGCACATGAAACACCTGGTGTTGCCGTTGGCTGCGGAACAGTTGCCGCCGTAAACCCCGTAACCCGTGCAGCACATCTTCCACCAGTCCTGAGGTGCGCAACCGGCTGTAGGTACCTGAACGGGGAGCCTCTGAGACCAAGGCAGCCACAACTCCGGCCAAATGATGGGGAGCACAGCCCTGACACTCACCCGAGAGCAGAGCCAGCGCCAGCCAGAGCTCGTTATCCCCCCGCAGCGCGGCCACCACCTCTCCGCTATCGGTAGGTTGATACTCTTGCAGACAGTTGAAATCCTGCAACACCCCCACCAAGGCCATAAATTGCTGCCAGCGCAACTCCTGCACGGAATCGCTTTGCCGCTCCAGGTGCTCGAGGCGCTTGAGCAAGCGCTGGCGTTTTTCTCGCAAACCCAGCAATTTTTTCCCCACTTGGTGAGCGGGATTCTCTCGGATTTGAGCTTCTAGGGCACGGATTTTTTCCTCTTGGGCATGAATGTGGGGAAAGGCCAACAGCCGCAAGGTGGGATCCGGCTCAGCTTCCCGTTGTTTGAGCAAGTAGCGCAAAATGCGCCGTTCTTCCCGCCGTTGCGCCTGCATCTTCTCATAGCGGGCGATATCTTCGTCGGCAATGCCTCCCAAGAGACGGTCGATCTCCTCCAGCTCGGCGCGCGTGTGCAGGATCTCCTGTTGTTCGGGCAACTTTTGCAACGAGAGCAAATATTGTCCAAAGCTGCGGTTGATCAGATCCCGTGCTGCTTCCAAAGAGTGCTTTTGCAGCAGGTTCAGCACCATGCCATAGGTGGGGGTAAACTGGCTCACCAAGGGATCCGCTCCAGAGGTGGCCAGCCGCGCAGCTTCTTGGGCCCCCTCAAACGGGGATTGCACCGTCACCACATGGCCGATGATATCCTTGCCCCGCCGTCCGGCTCGGCCCGACATTTGCATGAACTCGGAAGCGGTCAAGAGGCGGTGGCCGTTGTCGGTGCGCTTAGAAAGGGAGGAGATGACAGTTGTGCGGGCGGGCATGTTGATCCCGGCGGCCAAAGTCTCAGTGGCGAAGACCAGCTTCACTAGCCCCTGCTGAAACAGATGCTCCACCAGTCCCTTCCAGGCAGGCAACATGCCGGCATGGTGAGCGGCAATACCCCGGTAAAGGGCATCCAACTGATCTCGGCGGACAGCTTCGGGCGTTTCTCGACAAAAGCGGTCGATCTGGTCGGCCAACTGCTGCCGTTCTTCCTCGCTGGCTACCAAGTCCAGATCCCTTACGCTGGCCACGGCCATATCACAGCCTTTGCGACTGAAGATGAAATAGATGGCCGGCAGCATGTCCCGCTGGCGCAAGTTCTCCACCACCTGCACCATATCCGGCACTCCCCCATAGGGAGACTGACCTGACTTGGGGAGTTTGCTTTTCAGGCGGCGATTGCAAACCCACTGGCCGGACTCGGTTTGCTCCAGCAGGGGGAACAGCCCTTTGCGATTGGCAAAGTGAAATTGCAGCGGCACCGGGCGGTGGTTGGAGTCGATCAGATGGGTGGGGCCATGCACCTGGTTCATCCAATCGGTGAGCTGGTCGCTGTTGGCCAGGGTGGCAGAAAGGGCAATGAGCTGGATCGTGGGGGGGCAGTAGATGATTGCTTCTTCCCAGACGGTGCCCCGCTGCTGGTCGTTCATGTAATGGCATTCGTCCAGGATCACCGCCTGCACCTCTCGCAAGGGATCCCGACTCAAGGCCTCCGCCTCCTCCCAAGGTTCCATCCCATCGCCGGAGGCTCCTCTCTGAACGGCCAGAGAGAGCGGCGTGCCATAGAGCATGTTGCGGAAGATCTCGGTGGTCATCACCAAGATCGGCGCCTCCCGGTTGATGGAGATGTCGCCGGTGAGCAGGCCAACCTGTTCTGGGCCGAATTGCTGGCCAAAATCCCGGAACTTTTGGTTGGAGAGGGCCTTCAGGGGCGTTGTATAGAAAACCCGCTTGCCCTGGGATAGGGCCCGATAGATGGCATACTCTCCGATCAGGGTCTTGCCGGATCCCGTGGGAGCACAGACCACCACCGATTCCCCAGCAGCCAGAACCTGAATGGCTCGGATCTGAAAGTCGTCCAGCTCGAAGGGGAAAAGCTGCCGCAACTCGTCCAGCAAATCGGTTGCCGGGGAGAGAAGCGCACTCATGGGATCCAAATCAACATTGGGAAACCTGGAAACCCGCCCAATTCACTGCTTCCTGTGGGTTGTACCTTCTAGGATACAAGCTTTCTTGGGGCGTCGACTGCTCCCCTGCAAAAAGCGCCAGTTACTCTGCTTCTTTGGATCAAGAACAGCAGCTCAAGCAAGTGCTAAAATGGGGTGCCGTTGCCGGATGCTATCGTGCTGGTCGTCATCGACAACTACGACAGCTTTACCTACAACTTGGTGCAGTACCTGGGGGAGTTGGGAGCTCAGCTTCAGGTTTTTCGCAATGACCAGCTCTCCGTTGACGACCTGCGCCGAATGCAGCCGCAAGCTGTAGTTATCTCTCCTGGGCCAGGGCGGCCGGAAGATGCCGGGATCTCCCTGGAGTTGATTCGGGAGCTGGGGCCAGAGCTGCCGATTTTGGGGGTTTGTCTGGGGCACCAGTGCATTGGCCAGGTCTATGGTGGTCAGATCGTGCGCGCACCTGAGCTGATGCATGGCAAAACCTCGCTCATTTACCATCGAGGGGTGGGGGTGTTTGAGGGGTTGAGCCAGCCTTTCACGGCCACCCGCTACCACAGCTTGGTGATCGAGCCTTCTACGTGTCCTGACGAGCTGGAGGTGACGGCTCAAACAGGCGATGGGATCATCATGGGGGTACGCCACCGCCGCTATCCCCACGTTCAGGGCGTGCAGTTCCACCCGGAGAGCATCTTGACTGCAGAGGGCAAGCGCTTGTTGAGCAACTTCCTGCGCAGCGCCAAAGCCTCAACTGCTGCTCAGCCCAATGTTTCGCAGAAACCTCAGGAAACCGTTGCCGTTGTTACATCAGGGATCCCCACTCCATGAAGCGTCGCCAGCTTCTGCAAGCCAGCGCTGGGCTGCTGGGATCGATGGCCGTGAACCTGGCCAGAGGGCGCAAAGCGGGCGCTCAGACAGCGCCGGCACAAGGTTCGGAAACGCCAACAACCCCAGGGTCTATAGAGTTCACTCCCGGCTCCAGCTCGCAGGGGCTGCAACTGACTTGGCTGCACCACAGTTGTGTTTTGTTCGAGGGGGAGGGCCGACGGTTTCTGGTCAACCCGTTTCGGCCGGCGGGCTGTACGGCTGGCTATCCTGCCCCACGAGTTGCTGCCGATCTGGTGTTGCTCAGCAGCCGCTTGTTGGATGAGGGTGCTTTGGATGTGGTGCCCGGCAACCCCAAGGTGCTGTTTCAGCCGGGAGACTATCTGATTGACGGGATCCGGGTGCAAGGAGTACGCATGCCCCGTGGCCCTCGCTTTGGCGTAAACGTGGGTTGGCGCTGGCGCATGGCTGGGATCGACATTGTCCATTTGGGAGGGGCGCTGCAGCCAATTACGCGGGAGCAGTCCATCCTGCTTGCTCGTCCCGACCTGTTGCTGGTGCCAGTGGGGGGTGGGCCGAAAAATTACGATCCTGCTGGGGCCAAGGCGGCCATTGAAGCGCTGCAGCCCAAGCTGGTCATCCCCACCATGTATCGCACGGCCGCCGCTGAGGAATCCCAATGCGAGCTGCTGCCGCTGCAGGAGTTTTTGCGTCTCTTCCCCGCTGCTGCCCCGCAACCTGCCCTCAGCAACCCGTTGCTGCTCTCGGCCCAGGCTCTGCCCAGGCAGGGGCTCGCCATCCTTTTCTTTGAGGAATAGGGCTATGCGAGGTCAGGTCCTAAAAATCGCTGTCGGACTGGGATCCCTGCTAGTGGGGGGTCTGGGATTCTATGGATACTCCCTACCAGAAGATCCACAAGCCTTGGCCCAAGCCAACCCGCTGCGGCTGCAACTGGCTCTCTGGCTGGGGAAAGACGCCAACGCTGTCGATGAGCGGGGCAAGACAGCCCTGTTTTTCGTGGAGAGCGGCCTCAACGCCCGTCTTTTGCTGGCAGCGGGGGCGGATCCCAATCGACCGGACTATGGGGGAGCCAGCCCACTGCACCAAGCGGCTCGCCTGGGCAACCCTGAGGTTACGAAAGCCCTGCTCCAGGGAGGGGCCGAGGTGAATGCTCGTTTTGGCGCCGGTGGCCTTCCCCTGCATTTTGCCGCTTGGTCCGGCAACCCCGAGGTCGTTCGGCTGCTGCTGGAACATGGCTCCGAGATCGACGAGCCGGACGGCTACGGCCTCACGCCCCTGCGCATCGCCCAGGATCTGCGCCGCTGGGAAGCTGCGATCCTTTTGTCCCGCTGGCCCCGCTCCGCCTCAACCGACGGGCATACAGATTGATTCCCCTTCTCTACCACCCCACCACCCAGGCGAAGATCAAAGGCGCCACGATGGTGGCATCCGACTCGATGACAAATTTGGGGGTGTCGATCCCCAATTTGCCCCAGGTGATCTTCTCATTGGGCACTGCCCCCGAGTAGGAACCGTAGCTGGTGGTGGAGTCGCTGATCTGGCAGAAATAGCCCCACAGGGGTACGCCCTGGCGACCCAGATCTTGATGGAGCATGGGCACCACACAAATGGGGAAATCCCCAGCAATGCCGCCGCCAATTTGAAAGAAGCCGATGGAGCACTCCGCCGAGGTGTGCGTGTACCAGTCCGCCAGGTGGATCATGTACTCGATCCCTGTGCGGACGGTATGCACATTGCGGATCTCACCCGTGATGCAGTGGGCGGCATACATGTTGCCGGTGGTGGAGTCTTCCCATCCCGGCACATAGATGGGCAAGTTGGCCTCCATAGCCGCGTAAACCCAAGAGTCCCGCGGATTGATCTGGTAGTAGGGCTCCAGCCGGCCACTGCGCAGAATCCGGTAGAGAAACTCATGGGGAAAATAGCGCTCGCCCGCCTGATCGGCGCCGATCCACTCTTCCAAAAGGGCTTTTTCCAAGCGCCGCATCGCCTCCTCTTCGGGAATGCAGGTATCGGTTACCCGGTTCAGGTGCCGCTCCAGCAGCTCCTGCTCCTGCTGCGGGCTAAGATCGCGGTAGTGGGGCACGCGCTCGTAGAAGTCGTGGGCGATGAGGTTGAAGATGTCCTCTTCTAGGTTGGCGCCGGTGCAGGAGATGGCGTGCACTTTGTTCTGCCGGATCATTTCCGCTAGGGAAAGGCCCAGCTCCGCTGTGCTCATGGCGCCGGCCAGGGTCACCATCATTTTGCCGCCCTTTTCCAGGTGAGCACAGTAGCCCTTGGCCGCATCCACCAGCGCGGCGGCGTTGAAGTGGCGAAAGTGATGCTCGATAAATTGGCTGACAGGGCTGTTGGTCACGATTTTTCCGGTCCCTCTGACCTGGTGAAGCACGGTTTTCTAGTCTATCAACTTTAGGGGCGCTGACAAGCTTTGCTTGGGGATACCTTTATCGGTATTGGCAACCATTCCCCTGCAGGTCGGCTGGAGCAGGTTGCGTTGCGAAGCCGGGATCCCATACCGGTTCTCACCCGGCCTTGGCTGAGACAAAGGGATCGCCTGCCCATGTCAGAATGGTGGCGAATCACCGCCCTATATCCGTTCACGCTATCTGTTCACGTTGGGTTCATGCCTCCTGTCAGCACTGTCGAGCCAGCCGAGCCCATTGCCGAAGTCCAATCTCCTGAGCTGGCTTCTTCTCCTGCCGAGCCATTGCCTGGCGCTGTGGACATGTCAGTGCCAACAACGACCGGGATCTCTATGGGATCCCTGCGGCGCTGGTGGGCGCGATGGAAGCAAAAACTGCGGTTGGAAACTCAGTTGCTCTTTGTGGCAACGCTGGTGGTCTCATTGGTGGTGAGCAGTTTTACCTTCTGGGCCGTCAGCACTGTGCAGCAGGATGCCCGCTTCAACGAGGCCCGCTTTGGCCGGGATCTGGGGTTGCTTTTGGCGGCCAATGTCGCCCCCCTGATTGCGGAAGATCGCATTGGCGAAGTCGCCCAACTGTCCCGCCAGTACTTTGAGAGCACCAGCAGCATCCGCTATTTGCTCTACGCCGATCCCGAAGGAAACATCTACTACGGGATCCCGTTTTCCAACCAAGAGGTGAAAACCTCCCTCAGCCTCACCCGTCGCATGCAACTGCCGGACAATCGCCCCCCTGCTGAGGGCCAACCGCTGGTGCGCACCCACCTTACCCCTGCCGGGCGGGTGACGGATATTTTTGTCGGCATCTATCATCAGGGCCGCTTTTTGGGCACCCTCGGCCTGGGGATCAATCCCAATCCTGCCCTGGTGCGCTCCACACAATTGGCGCGGGAGGTCTCGATCGGGGTGTTTTTGGCGGTGTGGGTCTTGGCCATCCTGGGAGCGGTGGTCAATGCCCTCACCATCACCTATCCCATCAAAGAGCTGGTCAAAGGTGTCCAGGAGATCACCAAAGGTAACTTCAAGCAGCGCATCGACCTGCCCTTCGGGGGAGAGCTGGCCCAGCTCATCGACAGCTTTAACGAGATGGCGGAGCGGCTGCAAAGCTACGAAGAACAGAACATCGAGGAACTGGCTGCCGCCAAAGCCAAGTTGGAGACCTTGGTCTTCTCCATCGTCGATGCTGCCATTTTGCTGGATGCCGAGTTGCGGGTGCTGCTGCTCAACCCTGCCGCCTCCCGCATGTTTGGCTGGGAAGGGGATCCCGTTTTGGGCAAACCCTTGCCGGAGCTGTTGCCGGAGGATCTGCGGCAGCAACTGGCCCGCCCCCTGATGCAAATTGCCCGCGGGGATCAAGAAGCAGAGGAAGTTCGCGTCAACCTCACCGGCCCTACCAAGCGCGTCATTCGCATCCTGCTTTCTCCGGTGTCGGATCCGCGTCGGCAAAATCTCAAGGGGATCGTGATGACGGTGCAGGACATCACCCGCGAGGCAGAGCTCAACGAAGCCAAGGCCCAATTCATCAGCAACATCAGCCACGAGCTGCGCACCCCCCTCTTCAGCATCAAGTCTTTTATCGAGACCCTCTACGAGTACGGCGAGCAGATGTCCCCCGCCGAGCGGCAGGATTATCTGGAAATTGCCAACCGCGAAACCGACCGCCTCACCCGCCTGGTCAACGATGTTTTGGATTTGTCTCGTCTGGAATCGGGCAAGCAGTACCACTTTGAGGGCGTCGATATCTCGGCGGTGATCGAGCAAACGCTGCGCACCCATCACCTGCAGGCCCGCGACAAAGGGATCCAGTTGCGCAAATTCGTTGATCCCGATCTGCCTTTGGTGTGGGGCAACTACGATCTGCTGCTGCAGGTGATGACCAATCTCCTGGGCAATGCCCTCAAGTTCACCCCCTCAGGGGGCCTGGTGACGGTACATGCCCACCTGGTGGTTCAGGCGGATGGATCCCCGCAGGCAGTGCGGGTGGCGGTGGCCGATACAGGCATTGGCATTGCCCCAGAAGATCAGGAGCGGATTTTCGACCGCTTTTTCCGTGTCGAGAACCGGGTCCACACCCTAGAGGGCACCGGCCTGGGGTTGGCCATCGTGCGCAACATCCTGGAGAAACATCGAACCCGCATCTGCCTGGAGAGCAAGCTAGAACAGGGATCCACCTTCTGGTTCGACCTGCACCTGTACACTGAAGAGGGACCGCTGGAGTTCGAGGTTCAGCCAGCCGAGACGGATCCCCCCAGTTGCGCTTGGCGGGAGCATGCCTCTAACCCCCAAAACCCTGAACTTTGCTGAATTTACTGAGCTTTAGGCGGTTTGGCAAAAGTCATTGAGAGGGATATAGTAGACCAAGTTTCCCCCTGATCCTTGAGTCCACCGCAACGGTTGCCGGGAAGTGAAGGGGGAAAGCGCTCGGGGGGTATTCCTCAGGGCTTTGCGGGATACCGCCTTCCTGTTTGGACTCCGTCCCGCTGACGCGAACAGAGATAGGCAGGATGCGATCGCTTCTTTCCTGAACCATGTTCAGGAGAGTTCAGCGTGAATGTATCAGCACTCCCATCAACGCTGAGGATATGAAGGGCATACCGGCCATTTTTTGGGGGTTGGGCCTCAGTTTCGCATTTTTGTGCCACACTGGTGACCTCTACCACCACACAGGGGGGCTGGGCAACCCGCTGTTGGCCACCGGCGAAAACGTCACTTCTCTGCTGCTGGCGGTGGTGGCGGTGCTGGCCCCTTGGCTGGCAGTGCTGCTGATGGGTTTGCTGGTGTACTGGCTGGGCAAACGGGCGTTGAAACTGGGGTTCCGCAGCAGAAATGCCGCTCCCAAGTCTCAGGGATCCCCGCCGACGGCTGTTCTACACTGGAGAAGGTTTTAACTGGATGGTTTTGCCATGCCGCCTCGCTGGCCCCGGAAGCCCTCCCGTCGGGATCCCGAATTTCGCAAGCTGGATGATCGCTATACCTATGCCGCCCACCTGTCTGTTTTCCTCTGTAGCGGGTCTGGGCTGGTGTTTTTTCAGCAACTGTACCGCGCGGATTGGCCGTGGCTGGTGCCCCTGTTGGGCTGGTGGGCTTTGGGGCTAGGGATCCACAGCTTCTGGATCTTTTTTGTGGCCCGCTACCCTGTCGATGCTGGCTTGATAGAGTTCACTCCCAACGGCGATGCGCACGAGAATCCAACAGCCGCCGAGACGGATCCCTCCAGAGCCAGCTAGGACTTAGAGAGGGGATGATCCCCTTGCTCCTGTTCTCAGCCAGGGGAGGTAGAAGCTCCACCTGGTCGCCGCTGCCGCTGCAGCAGCAGGGGGGAGAGGTCGCTCTCGTCGTAAATATCGCCCACCAGCTCCTCCAAAATGTCCTCCAGCGTGATGAGGCCGGTGGTGCCGCCAAACTCATCCACCACAATCCCCAGGTGTTGGCGAGAGCGCAGCATTTCCTTGAGCAACAAGCTGACCCGCTTGGTGTCCGGCACAAAAAAAGGCGGTGCCATCGCCTGGGTCACTTCGGCATTGCCTTTTTGATCGAGATAGCGCAAGGCTTGCTTGAGGTGGATAATGCCGACGATCTCGTCCTTGGATTCTCCCTGCACGGGGATGCGCGAGTAGCCCGTTTCCAAACAGAGCTTCACCACATCCTGCAGTGTTTTGTCGTGGGAGATGGTCTCCATTTTAACTCTGGGCTTGGCCACGTCCCGCGCCTGCAGCAAGTCCAAAGCCAAGGCCCCACGGAACAGCCGCCGTTTTTGCCAATCCAGCAGCCCCCGCTGCCCCAACACATCGATCAGCAGCTCCAAATCCTTGAGAGAAGCGGTGGCCGTCAGGGGGGAGAATTCCAATAGATTGAAGAGCCTGCTGACAACCCACTCAAAAGCGTCGCTAAAAGGGCGCAGCAGCACCGATAGGACATGAACAGGCCGCACCACCCAGCGGAACACCCCTAGCGGATGGCTCACCGCCAAGGACTTTGGGGCTACTTCTCCAAAGAGGAGCACCACAATTGTGGTGGGCACGGTGGCGGCCAAAGCTCCAATCTGGGTTCCCAACAGTTCAATAGAGAGGGTTGTGGCCAGAGCAGCAATGCCGATGTTGACAAAGTTGTTCACCAGCAACAGGGTGGTGATCAGCCGCGAGCGCTGTTGTTGGGCCAGTCGATACAAGCCCTGTGGATCCCCTTGTTCTTCGATCAGAGATTCCAGGCGCAGGTTGTCCATGGCCGTGATGGCGGTTTCGGCCCCAGAGCAAGCTCCTGAGAGGAGCAGCAAAAAGGCCAAGAGGAAGACATTAACCATAGCGCTCCGTTACGGGATATGGGTGGCGTCGAAGGACTAAACCCAAGCTGCTCAAGCCAGTCAGCTCCTCGAAGATCTTATTCATCCCGTTGATTTGTTCTTGATTGAGTTAAGGCTACTGATCGAAATGGGCGGAGCCGGATCGCTCCAAAAGTTGCCGGTACAACATGACAATCTTGTCTTGCACCTCGGATTGGCTCAGGTGATCTGTGTCGATCAAGATGGCATCGGGGGCAGGCCGCAAAGGAGAAATCAGCCGTTCGCTGTCGCGGCGATCCCGCTGCTCGATTTGCGCTTTCAATTCTTCGAGAGGCACCATTTGCCCTTGGGCTTGGAGTTGGTGTTGCCGACGCTGCGCCCGCTCCCCGACAGAAGCAGTCAAAAAGACCTTCAACTCTGCATCAGGAAAGACGTGGGTGCCGATATCCCGCCCCTCCAAGACAGCACCGCCATCCCGGCCAATGCTGCGTTGCCGCTTCACCAGCTCCTGGCGTACTCCCGGCACTGCCGCCACGTGAGAGACCCAGCGGGTCACTTCCGGAGAGCGAATGGCCTGGGTAATTTCTTCGCCATCGGCCCAGATGCGGGTCGGCTCTGTCGAAGAGGTGCCACTTTGCAGGGTGAGCTGGGTTTGGGCGGCCAGTTGGGTGAGTTGCTCGGCATCGTCCAAAGGGATCCCCCGTTGCAGTGCCAGCCAGGTGATGGCTCGATACATGGCCCCCGTGTCCAAGTACAAAAGCTGCAGCTGGGCGGCTACTGCCCGCGCCACGGTGGATTTTCCGGCTCCAGCCGGGCCGTCGATGGCAATCAGCGGGCGACGTGGGGGAGAGGTCGTGCCGGAAGAGGGCGGTGCCGCATGCTGGGCTCTCTCCGGCGAGGGATCCCCTTGCTCCGGGGAAAGGAGCAGGTTGTCGATCAGGCGAGTCTGCCCCACATAGGCAGCAATGGCCAGCAGGCCCTTGTCTTCCACCCGCGGCAGCGGCTGTAGCGTTTGGGGATCCACCAATTCCAGGTACTGCAGTTGCAGCTCTGGGGTATGCTCCAGCTCAGCACGGGCGGCGGCAAGGATCCCTTCTGCTGAGGGATCCCCGGCCCGCCAATGGTCATATCCTCGACGCAAGGCCCGGTATAGCCCGGCGGCCACCTGTCGTTCAGCAGCAGAAAGGTAGCGGTTGCGGGAGCTACAGGCGAGGCCATCGGCTTCTCGCACCGTGGGGCAGGGAACAATCGTGGTGGGTATTTGCAGATCCCGAACCAAACGCTGAATGATCGCCAGTTGCTGGGCGTCTTTTTGGCCGAAGTAGGCCCGCTGCGGCTGCACCAGGTTCAGCAGTTGCAGCACAATGGTGGCTACACCGCGAAAGTGGCCAGGTCGGTGGGGGGCGCAGAGGGTCTGCAGAAGGGATTCGGGGGGCATGACCCAGGTGCGGTCGCTTCCGGTTGCGGGGTCAGCTCCCATCTCTTGCGGGTCAGGGGCAAAGACCACATCCACACCTGCTGCCTCGCACAAGGCCCGATCCCCCTCCTCGTCGCGGGGATAGCGATCCCAGTCTTCGTTGGGGCCAAATTGCAGCGGATTGACGAAAATGCTGACCACCGTGTGGTCACACTCTTGCCGGCAGCGGCGGATTAGGCTGAGATGGCCCTCATGCAGGGATCCCATCGTGGGCACCAAGCCGATGGTGGATCCCCGCCAATCGGCTACCTGCTCCCGCAAAGCAGCGACTGTGCGCAGCCAGTGCATTGCCATGCCACCTCAATCTCTCTCTCCCCTATGGGTTTTCTCCAACCCCCCCAAAGGCTGCTCCTACAGGCCGATCTTGTTGCTGCGTTGATACTGCCTGTAGGCTGCCACGAACAAGCCTGCCAAGGTGACCACCACCATGCCCAAGACGATCCCCAACAAAATCGGCTCGATCACAACACAGACCTCCCAGTTCAAACCTAGATCATGATAAGCCAAGCCCAAACCCATCCTCACCCTTTCCTGTCAAGGGAATTGAGCGGGCATCCTCGAATACAATGCAGGGGATCCGCGAAGCCGTTGAGATGGCATACCCATAGCCCATGAGGTCAATTGTCTTGTCCGGGGATGGCGGAGACTTGAAGGGGCGCCTGTCCGAACTGGAAGAGCAACTGCGCCCTTTGGCAGACAAGGCCGTTCCCCTGCTGGTGGCGGACTCGCATCCAGTGCAGGTGTGGGCGGCAGTTTTGACCTGCCAACGCTTGGGGATCCCGCTGTTCCTGGGTAATCCCCACTGGGGAGAACGGGAATGGGGACAGGCTTTGGCGGATATGGGATCCGGCTGGTGCTGGCGCCAGGGACGGCTGGAAGGGGATCCCGCCCCCTTGAATCCGCGCCTGCGGGATTTGCGGGAAGCTGTGCCCAGCTCCCATTGGCCGTTGATCGGCATCCCCACGGGTGGCTCCGGCGGCCAAGTGAAATGGGCCCTGCACTCTTGGCTGACCCTCAGTGCCTCGGCCAAAGCCCACCAACAGCACTTTGCCGTCGGGCCTGTACACAGCTATTGCCTTCTGCCCTTGTACCACGTCAGCGGCTTGATGCAGGCAGTCCGCTCCTGGCTGAGCGGTGGGCAGTGGGTTGTCTGGGATTGGAAACGGCAACAGCAGGCCGAGTCTTGGGATCCCCCTTTGCCGGGGAGCTTTCTATCGCTGGTGCCCACTCAGTTGCAACGGCTGTTGCTCAGCGCCCATCCGGGAGTTTTGGAGAGCCTGCGCCAATTTCGGGCCATTTTGGTCGGCGGTGGCCCCACCTGGCCCAGCTTGCGGCAACAGGCCCGGCAACTTCACCTTCCCCTTGCCCTCACCTACGGTATGACCGAGACCGCCTCCCAGGTGTGTACGTTACTGCCAGAAGCCTTTTGGCAAGGGAGCGACAGTCTGGGTCGGCCTCTGCCCCACGCCACGCTCCAGATCCGCAGCGAAAAAGGGGATCCCCTGCCCAGCCATGCTGTGGGCTACATTCACATTCAGGCAGAGTCGCTGGCACTGGGCTACTACCCGCACCTAAGTGCTACGCACCGCTTACGCGAAGGGCAACAGCAAGGCTTTACCCCCGGCGATTTGGGCTATCTAGACCGACAGGGATCCCTCTATTGGTTAGGTCGAGCCGATGACCTAATCCTAACCGGCGGGGAAAAGGTGATGGCTGCAGAAGTGGAAGGGGAGATCCGAGCCAGCGGCTGGGTGGAAGATGTGTGCGTGTTGGGCCTACCGGATGCCGAATGGGGGCAGCAGGTGGTGGCGGTGGTCGTCCCCAAAACAGGGATCCCGGCAATCCCCAAAGAGCTGGAAATGCACCTGAAGCAACACCTAAGCCGCCAACTGAGTCCCTTCAAGCACCCCAAGCACTGGCTGTGGTGTACGGGGATCCCGCGCAACCCTCAGGGCAAAGTCAACCGCCAACAACTCCGGCAGTGGGCAGCTCAGACGTTGGGGATCCCAACGCAGGCAAGTTAGCGGGATCCCTCCCGAATGCCCAGACGGGCTAAATCTCGCTTGATTTCAAAGGCCAATTCTCGGTTGTGCGGCTCCGTGGCCAAAGCTTTTCTCAAGTAGGCTTCCGCCTGCTGATAGCGCCCCTCGTAGATCAAATGGTTGCCGAAGCGCTGGTAGGCCAACGCCAAGATGTGGATAGCCTCGCTGGAGTTGGGAAACCGTTTCAGCAGCGCCTCTGCCTGGGCCACCGCCGTGGGCAACTTCCGCTCCCGCCAGGCTGCCTTGACGCGGGCAATCCCCTCCTTGAGCCCTTCCGGATTGGGCTGCTCTGCCGATGAGGGGCCTATGCTGCGAATGACCACCCGCCTTTCGCCGGCAGCAGGAGAGCTGGGTGGAGATTGACGTTGTGCAGATTGACGTTGTGCATCGTAGCGCCGCCGCTGCTCAGGGTCGCTCAGCACTTGGTAGGCTTGGTGGATTTGTTGGAAACGCTCTCGGGATCCCTCCCCTGCCACATCAGGGTGAAACTGCCGCGCCAACCGTCGAAACGCCTGTTTGATCTCTTCAATGTCCGCTGCAGGAGATAGGTTCAGGATCGCGTAGTAATCCATAAACGGTGGCGAAGTCAAGGGAGCGGGAAAAGACTTGACCGAAAACCAGCTCTAGTCTACCCCTGTAGCCCCGGCTTGACTAAGGGATCCCACCAAGCGCTTGGTTCTCCCGCTTCCCTCAGCAGCAGGGATCCAGTGTTAGACTTTGCCCAAGTTGTTTGGAGCCTCCATTCCGGCCTATCGAGGATCTCTTCCTGTTGCCCAACTTCATTGCAACTTGGCTTTTTTATTTCTATCTGTTATGAGTGAAGCGCTTCATCAAGCTCTTGCCAATCGAGATCTAAAACAATTATTGGCCCATTTGCAGCGGGGGGAAGATGTAAATGCTGTCGATGCTCAGGGAATGACTTTGCTTCATAAAGCGACACGCCTTGGCGATTTGGAACTGTTGGATTTGCTCTTGGCCCATGGCGCTTCTCCCAATGCCTTGGATCCCACAGGTGCCACCCCTCTCCATTTGGCTGCTGACGTCGGCCAGGTCAAGCTGGTGGAGCGTCTTTTGAGGGCAGGCAGCGATATCGATCTCCCAGATAACCGTGGCTATACCCCTCTCCAGCGGGCTGCTTTAACCGATCAGGTAGAAGTAATCGGTCTGCTCATCCAAAAGGGAGCCAACACTGGTCGTGTTCTCCACTGGGCCACAGCCACCGGTCGAAAAAGCATTCTGGCCCGCCTCTTATCCAAGGGAGCGCCGGTGGATGCCACTGACGAAACAGGCCGAACCCCTCTGCATGAAGCCGCCACCCGAGGGGATTTGGGCATCGCTCGCTTTTTGCTCTTGTATGGGGCCAATGTGAATGCACGCAACCGATTCGGGGCGACACCGATGCACTGGGCTGCTTGGGAAGGACACATCGAAATCCTGGAGCTTTTGCTGGAAAATGGAGCCGAACTAAACCCTCGCAATGAAGATGGGCATACCCCCTTAGCCTATGCACAAAAACGCCAACACAGGCTGGCTGTCCAATGGTTACAAGATCGAGGAGCAACTCTTTAGCTTAGTATCAAGTTTGGCATAGAGAGTAAAACAAAAGTTAATGAAAATGCTGCTATTTCAAGTCATAGGGTATTTGGTCTTCCTCCCTTCTCATGAGATGGGGTTTGAGAGTGAGGGTAACCCCTACAGAAAAAAGGAGAGAGGCTGTTAGGCTTTCCTCCCTCCAGTCTCTTCGTCGCGGTTAGCGTTAACGCCAGCTAGATTCTAACTGATTCTTCCACCTGATTCAACTTTTTTCTAGAGTTTCTCTTGAGCCCAACATAAATTTTTGAACGACAAAACAAGACATAGGACAGACAGTTTGTCCCAAAAGGTTGGTCTTTTTCCTTAGCTTCTGACAAGTTTGCAAAGGAAACTAGAGCAGCAATCTTTGTATTCGGTCTTGTCTTCCGGTTCCCGAAGCCAGATTGCCCCCTTCCAAAGCCATAACCCTCAGCCGCTGTTGCTCCTTTACACTGCCACCTCCACAGATTGACATGAGCAAGCAAAAAATCTCTCTATCAACTGATTCTGACTCTCATTAGCACAGAACCTTGCTTAGCCTTGGAGAGGAGAAAAAGGGATCCCTGCTGACGCAGATGGCCAGCTCTGCCAGCACAGGATCCCTGCCGCATCCAAGACAAGAGAGGAAGACTGATGGATATGACTCCACCACTCAACTGAGTAACAGCATAGCTTTATTGAGATTGAATCGCAATACCTAGCCAACGTAAGAGGAAATGTTCTTGACAAAACTGCTTCAAGTAGTCGTTTCAAGTTAGGGTGAGACGCTTGGGCTACTGAGGAGAGCCTTCTGATTCCCTGTATTCAAGGCTTTAGGTATGGGTGCAGTGTCCCAGTTTGAATCGAAATGGCCACAAGCAGAGTACCTGGGCTAAAGGGTAATTGGCCAAGATTTGCAGTTTCAGCCCTCTTGAGAGGATAGGTCGCGGAGTTGTGGGCACAGCACAGGTTCAAGGGGGGGTGAGGGGCTGATAGCAGTCGTGGTTCTTATTCAACTGCTCGCGCAGCGGGCCGGAGGCCTTAGCAGGAAGCAACCGGTCGTTTGTTTCACCTTGACGGTGAGATAAATGACTACGCGTTGCGGAACAGTAGGTAACCTCACTGCCATTCAAATGCCGTGGCGGGCGAAAAATCAAACCTTGGCCCAATGGATCCCTAGCCACGATAGCTGAGTCGCCTGGCAGGAGATCGAACCTGACGGCGTTTTCTGCGCCAGCGTTTCCAGCGGGAGACCATCCAGTCGCTTAGGCTGTGGTTCACCGATCCCAGTTCCAACCCCATCCCAATCCAAAAGAGCATCTCGGCGTGAACTTGCAGCAATTGCCAGAGATCGCTGCCCCACACCCAGGGTTGCCACATCCACCAGCCCAACCGGGATCCCAGCCAAGCCCCCAGCAGGCCAGCTCCTCCTGCCCATAGGCTCAAGTACAGTACCCGCACGGCGGTGCCCACGATGGGCCCATGAGACCAAAAGGAGCGATGCCGCATCCACTTGCGGTAGGGCAGCCAAATCCAGCGCAAGAACAGCCAGCGTTGATACTGTCGGGAACAGGTGTCCAGATCTCCAGAAAACATCAGGCCGCTGAACAGATAGGCGGATCCCACAGCCAGGGCAACTGTGGTGCTGTTCCCCAACACACCGGCGGCTAGGGTGATGCCGGGGGCCGTCCAGAGGGTAATGCGATCGTGGGTGGATCCCAGCGGCATAAAGCCAGAGCAACAGTACACGACTGCGGCTCAGTCTACCCGCAAGCAAAGGAGAAAGCCTGCTCCAGCCCTGGGATCGCTCCGCCGGATCTTGAAAAACTTAAGCCTGCTGCTCCCCAGGGATCCCTCGATTCAGGCGATCCAACACCTGCAACTGTCGGTAGAGCATTTCAACCCGTGGCAGATGGATCCCAGCTTGTCGAGCGTACTGCAGTGGGTTGCCGAAGATCACCTGCAGTTCCAGAGGACGTTTGCGCTCATAGTCGATTTTCATGCTGGTGCGGTAGGGGGCCATTTTCTCGGTATTGGTGAGCATTTCTTGGATCAGGGAGTCGGGAAGCAGGCGATCACAAGCTGCAGCTCCCTGTATCACCTCCTGCATCAGCGTTTCCGCCAAAGCACGGGCCTCAGGGTCTCGAATCATTTGCTGAGTATCGGCATTGAACACCACCGAGAGGCCGTTGAAGGGAATATTCCAGACCAGTTTCTGCCAGCGGGCCAACATCAAATCTGGTGAGAGCGAAGTCGGGATCCCTGCCCGTTGAAAATCGGCTTGAACTTGTTGAAGGCGGGGCGTGATCCCTTGGGGGGCATAGCCAGGGCCGTACTCTGCCAGCAGCACCGAACCGTAATCCAGATGGTGAATGTGGCCGGGGCCAACCTTATTGGAGCTGATGAAGCAGAGGCCCCCCATGACCCGCTCTGGGCCAACGCAATCGGCAATCTCGGGTTCCACCCCCAGCCCGTTTTGCAACAAGATCACCACGCCATTCTCGGCCAACACAGGCGGGATCAAGTGCGGCAGAAGCGCATTTTGGGTGGCTTTCAAAGCCACGATCACGCCTTCGCAAGCCGGCATGTCCTCCACGGCTGCGTAGGCATTCACCTGGGGCAAATGAAAATCCCCCCAGCAGGACTGCACCCAGAGGCCGCTTTGGCGAACATGGTCATAGTCGCTGTGCAGCAGAAAATGCACCGAAAAGCCCGCCTGTTGCAATTTCGCCCCATAAAATCCTCCCAAAGCACCCGTACCCAAAACAGCGTAACGGCGAGTTTCCGGCAACCGAGGCATGGCAGTGAGTTTCGGCAGGTCATCCCCAAAATACCGCACCCCAGCGCTGGCTCAGGACTTGATCTTTGCCGTTTTGTCTATCAACAGCACCCGATCTTCCGCATCGGTTTCCCGCAGATGGACTCTCACCGTTTGCTCCGGTTCTGTAGAAAGCTGACAACCGCAGTAATCGGGCTGGATGGGAAACTGTCGGTGACCCCGGTCGATCAACACCGCCAATCGCACCCGTTCCGGTCGCCCAAAGTGGTTTAGAGCCTCCAAAGCTGCTCGCACGGTGCGACCGCGAAAGATCACATCATCTACCAGCACCACCTCTTGGCCGGTCAGGTCACGCGGCATTTCGCTGCGATCGGGGGTGCGCAACCCGCCGGCGCTCAAATCGTCGCGGAAAAAAGTGATGTCCAGCTCCCCCACTTGGGGCGGGATCCCCAGCAGAGTGGCAATCCGATCCCGCAGGCGGTAGGCCAGGGGAACTCCCCGGGTGCGAATGCCGATCAACGTCAACTTTTGGGGGTGGGGGTGATCCCTGCCGATCGCCTCTGCCAGACCCTCGATTAGCCCGGCCAACTGCTCCGCATCGAAGACCTCGATCTCGGACATGGATCCCTGTCGCCCCCTCGCCAATCGCGGATCTGGTCTGTAGAAGACTTTAGTAGAAGACTTTAAGATAGCCCAACCTGCCGGCGGGATCCCTATCCGGTAAGATAAAACCAGAAGCAATTCCCAAGCCATGGAGGTTTCCTTGAGGGAGGGATCCACGATGTCTGTTGCTTGGCTGGCTTCGGTTCTGGCGAGGCGGTCTTGGCTGAGCCGTTTCCTGCGGGGGATGGTGCTTTGCGGGCTGATACTGTGCCTGGGGGTTACTCCGCTGGGATCCCCGGCCCAGGCAGAGGACTACACCAAACGAGATCTGCAGGGGGTGAGCTTTGCAGGGCAAGACCTGAGCGGCTGGAAGTTTCTCAAGGCCAACCTGCGCCAAAGCGATCTCAGCCACGTGAAGGCGGCAGGGGCAAACCTATTCGGGGCCAATCTCAGCAAAGCCAACTTGCGCGGGGCCGACCTGCGGGGGGCCACTTTGGACATGGCCAACTTACAGGGTGCGGATCTGCGAGAAGCGCAACTGCAGGACAGCATGATGTGGCTGGCCCGAGTCGAAGGGATCCAAATTGATGGGGCCGATTTCACCAATGCCTTAATACGCCAAGACGCCCTCTCCATCCTCTGTGAACGGGCCACCGGCGTTAACCCTGTAACCGGTCGGGCCACCCGCGACACTCTTGAATGTGACTGATCCTCACCCCCGGCTCTTCTCCCAGAGGGAGAGGGGAGATAGGCAGCAGAACCCATCGCCTCACTGCCCTCTGGAATCCGGATTTTAGGAGCTGGGAGCGGCTGCCTCAGAACGGGCGGGCTTGCGTTGAAACTGGCTGAGCAGCGAATTCCAGGCCAAGCGGGCCATCGACAACAGCCAATTGCCCTCCAACTCCCTAAACAGATCCATGTTCAGCTTGAAGGCATAGTTGGCCTCTGCCACAATGCGGTCGATGGTGGTTTGATCCAGCTCCAACGCATCCAGCTGGGCGCGGTAGCGCTGCTTGAATTTGCCCTCATGAGGGATCTGCTCGAAATCGTAGAAGGCCGTTCCTTCCCCCTGCGGCAAGCCCATGGCCCGGCGGGCAATGTTTTTGAGGATTTGACCGCCCGACAGGTCGCCGATGTAGCGGGTGTAGGCGTGAGCGATCAGCAGAAGCGGATCTTTTTCCACCACTTCCCGAATGCGGTTGACATAGACCTGGCAGGCAGGGGAGGGCTTGACCACAGCGCGCCAATTGGGGCCGATAAAATAATTCAAGTCCTTCTCCAGGCTGGTCTTGCGCCACAGCTCCGGGTAGTAGAACCGGCCCACCAGCGGGTGCTCTCGCAGTTGGGCAAAGCCCTCTTCCAGAGCACTGTAGACAAAGTAGAAATTGCCCACGTAGCGGCTGTAGGCCCGCTTATCCACCACTCCCTTCAGGAAACACTTGATAAAGGCCATGTTCTCGGCCATGGTGTGGGACTGCTTGGTGCCCTCTCGCAACTGGGCCGACAAGCTGTGGTCCCGGTTATACAGATCACTTTTTTTATTCTGATTGTTCTGACTTTGACTCACAAAACCCTCCTCGCCAACAAACTGTGCTTCATTAGATCACCCGCAGATCACCCGCAAGCCATCCCGAGGTTCCCCCAGCCTGAGAAGCTTTGTAAACCCATTCCCGATCCTTTCTCATGATTGATGGCTCCGCGTCTTGCCCCCTAGCCTGCATCAACAGCGTGCATCTCAAAAGCGACAAAGACCGGCGCCGCGTCCACCCTGGCGACCGGCTGAGCCTGTCAGAACCACCCCTCCGATCCCCACGGTCGACCGGAAATCCGAGCTGGAGCAGCGGATGATCCGTAAAAACGGTCAAAGATTAGAATAATCTGCCTGAGTGTGAATGGATGTGAACAATCCTTAAGGCACGGTGGGAATCGTCCCTGCTCCGGCAGCCAAAAGGGGATCCCCAGCGGTTTTGCCGAGATTTTCCAGGTGCGCCCCCACGGGATCCGGACAGTCCCTCGGCCTTTGTAACGTTCGTTGACGATCGTTGGCGGGGTTTCTATAATGAGAAGCCTGACTGCAGCGCGACCCCTCCCGAGCAACGCATGACACAATTAGCAGTGCCATCCCCTGTCGCTCCTACCTTTCCTGACCTGGTGGAGATTCAGCGGGAGAGTTTCTTGTGGTTTTTGCGAGAAGGGTTTGAAGAGGAGCTTCTCAGCTTTTCCCCCATCGTCGATTACACTGGTAAGCTGGAGCTGCACTTCCTGCCTGAATATCGCCCTGGGGATCCCTCCAAAGGGTACAAGATCAACCGCCCCCGCTACGACCCCGAGGAGGCCAAGCGGCGGGATGCCACCTATCAAGCGCAGATCCGGGTGCCCACTCGCCTGATCAACAAAGAGACCGGCGAGATCAAAGACATGGACGTCTTCATCGGCGAACTGCCCTTGATGACGGATCGGGGCACCTTCATCATCAACGGCGCCGAGCGGGTGATCGTCAACCAAATTGTGCGCAGCCCCGGCGTCTATTACAAATCGGAGCTGGACAAAAACGGGCGTCGCACCTACAGCGCCAGCCTCATCCCCAACCGCGGTGCCTGGCTGAAGTTCGAGACCGACAAAAACGGCCTGGTGTGGGTGCGCATCGACAAAACCCGCAAGCTCTCGGCGGCAGTTCTGCTGAAAGCCTTGGGCCTGAGCGACTCCGAGATTTACGACAACCTGCGCCACCCCGAATTCTTCCAGAAAACCATGGAGAAAGAGGGGCCCTACACCGAAGAAGAAGCCCTAATGGAGCTGTACCGCAAGTTGCGGCCCGGGGAACCCCCCACCGTATCGGGTGGCCAGCAGTTGCTGGAATCCCGCTTCTTCGACCCCAAACGCTACGATTTGGGCCGGGTAGGGCGCTACAAGCTGAACAAAAAGTTAAATTTGAACGTAGCCGAAAGTGTGCGGGTGCTTACCGTCACCGACATTTTGGCCGTCATCGACTACCTGATCAATTTGGAGTACGACATCGGCCATGTGGACGACATCGACCACCTGGGCAACCGCCGCGTGCGCTCCGTGGGCGAGCTGCTGCAAAACCAGGTGCGGGTGGGCCTGAATCGCCTGGAGCGGATCATCCGAGAACGGATGACAGTCTCCGAGTCGGAAAACCTCACCCCGGCCTCTTTGGTCAACCCCAAACCCTTGGTGGCGGCCATTAAGGAGTTCTTCGGCTCCAGCCAGCTCTCCCAGTTCATGGATCAGACCAATCCCCTGGCGGAGCTGACCCACAAGCGCCGGTTATCTGCCCTGGGCCCCGGCGGCCTAAGTCGGGAACGGGCCGGCTTTGCGGTGCGGGATATCCACCCCAGCCACTACGGCCGCATCTGCCCCATCGAAACTCCAGAAGGCCCCAACGCCGGGTTGATTGGATCCCTGGCCACCCACGCCCGCGTCAACCAGTACGGCTTTATCGAAAGCCCCTATTACCGGGTCGAGAACGGCGTGGTGCGCAAAGATCTGGGCATGGTCTACCTCACTGCCGATGAAGAGGACGAGTACCGCGTGGCCCCGGGGGATGTGCCGGTGGATGCCGAGGGCCGCATCACTGCCGACTTGGTGCCGGTGCGCTACCGCCAAGAGTTCACCACCGCCCACCCCACAGAAGTGCACTACGTCCAAGTGGCGCCGGTGCAGGTCATCTCGGTGGCCACCTCCTTGATCCCCTTCCTGGAGCACGATGACGCCAACCGTGCCTTGATGGGAGCAAACATGCAGCGGCAGGCGGTGCCCCTGCTCAAGCCGGATCGGCCCTATGTGGGCACGGGCCTGGAAGCCCAGGCGGCACGCGACTCCGGCATGGTGGTGGTGTCGCGCACCAATGGCGTGGTGACCTATGTCTCTGCCGACGAAATCGTGGTGCGGCCAGACGACGGCGGGGATCCAATTGTCTATCGCCTGCAGAAATACCAGCGCTCCAACCAAGACACCTGCCTCAACCAGCGTCCCCTTGTCTATACGGGGGATCGGGTGGTGGCTGGCCAGGTGCTGGCGGATGGCCCGGCGACCGAAGGGGGCGAGTTGGCTTTGGGCCAAAACGTGTTGGTGGCCTACATGCCCTGGGAGGGCTACAACTACGAAGATGCCATCTTGATCAGCGAGCGGCTGGTCTACGACGATGTCTTTACCTCGGTACACATCGAGAAGCACGAGATCGAGGCCCGGCAAACCAAACTGGGCCCTGAGGAGATTACCCGCGAAATCCCCAACGTGGGGGAAGATGCCCTGCGGGACCTGGATGAGAACGGCATTGTGCGCATTGGGGCTTGGGTGGAGGCCGGCGACATTTTGGTGGGCAAAGTCACCCCCAAAGGGGAGTCGGATCAGCCCCCAGAAGAGCGGCTATTGCGGGCCATTTTCGGGGAAAAGGCTCGGGATGTGCGGGACAACTCGCTGCGGGTGCCCAACGGCGAGCGCGGTCGGGTGGTGGATGTACGCATCTTTACCCGCGAACAGGGGGATGAGCTGCCTCCCGGCGCCAACATGGTGGTGCGGGTCTACATTGCCCTCAAGCGCAAAATCCAGGTGGGGGACAAGATCGCGGGCCGTCACGGCAACAAAGGCATCATCTCCCGCATCTTGCCGATTGAGGACATGCCCTACCTAGCGGACGGCACACCGGTGGATGTGGTGCTCAACCCCTTGGGGGTGCCTTCCCGGATGAACGTGGGCCAAGTGTACGAGTGCCTGCTGGGCTGGGCAGCAGAACATCTGGGAGTGCGCTTCAAGCTGATGCCCTTTGATGAGATGCACGGTTTAGAAGCCTCCCGTCTGACGGTGGAGGCCAAGCTGAGGGAAGCCCGAGAGAAGACCGGCAAGGACTGGATCTTCAACCCGGAAGGCAAGTACTGCGGCAAAATCCAGGTGTTTGATGGTCGCACCGGGGAGCCCTTCGACCAGCCCGTTACGGTGGGCCGCGCCTACATGCTGAAGCTGGTGCACTTGGTGGACGACAAGATCCACGCTCGCTCCACCGGCCCCTATTCTTTGGTGACCCAGCAGCCGCTGGGGGGCAAGGCGCAGCAGGGCGGCCAGCGCTTTGGGGAGATGGAGGTGTGGGCTTTGGAGGCGTTTGGGGCGGCCTACATCCTGCAGGAGCTGCTCACCGTCAAGTCCGACGACATGGTGGGGCGCAACGAGGCTCTCAACGCCATTGTCAAGGGCAAGCCGATCCCTCGACCCGGCACGCCGGAGTCCTTCAAGGTGCTGGTACGGGAGTTGCAGTCCCTCTGCCTGGATGTGTCGGTACACAAGGTGGAGGTGGACAGCGAAGGGCAAACCCACGATGTGGAAGTGGATCTGATGGCCGATACCTCCAACCGTCACACTCCCTCTCGACCCACTTATGAATCGGTTACGGCTGAGGATCTCTCGCCATCACCCGCCTTTACCAGAGTGCTCCGCACCGCTGACGCGAATGCCAGCCGTAGCCGTGAGGAAGATGAGGACGGAGAAGAGGAAGAGGACTTTTGAGTGTTGAGAGGGCTCCGTGCCGCTGACGCGAACGTGACGGGGATCCCATTCAACCCACGAAGGAGGGTGGGGCTTCCCTCTCCTTTGGGTTCAGCAAGCCAGGAGGAAAACGGCGATGGCCAAAACAGAGCAACGCTTTGACTATGTCAAAATCGGCTTGGCTTCTCCAGAACGGATCATGGAGTGGGGCCAGCGCACCCTGCCCAATGGTCAAGTGGTGGGGGAAGTCACCAAGCCCGAGACCATCAATTACCGCACCCTCAAGCCGGAGATGGATGGTCTTTTCTGTGAGCGCATCTTTGGGCCGGCCAAAGACTGGGAATGCCACTGCGGCAAGTACAAGCGGGTACGGCATCGGGGGATCGTCTGCGAGCGCTGTGGGGTGGAGGTGACCGAGTCGCGGGTGCGCCGCCACCGCATGGGCTACATCAAGTTGGCTGCCCCCGTCACCCACGTTTGGTATTTGAAAGGGATCCCCAGCCACATCGCCACCCTGTTGGATATGCCGCTGCGGGATGTGGAGCAGGTGGTATACTTCAACGCCTACGTAGTGGTGGATCCGGGCAATGCCCAGAATCTCTCCTACAAACAACTGCTGACGGAGGATCAATTCCTCGAGATCGAAGATCAGATGTACGAGGAGGGATCCGAACTGCAACTGCCGGAGAACTGGGCGATGATCGGGGCGGAGGCCATCGAGCGCCTGCTCAAGGATATCGACCTGGAAAAAGAGGCGGAGCAACTGCGGGAGGAGATCACCACTGCTCGCGGCCAAAAGCGGGCACGCCTGATCAAGCGGCTGCGGGTGATCGACAACTTCATCGCCACCGGATCCCGTCCGGAGTGGATGGTGTTGCGGGTGCTGCCGGTGATCCCGCCGGATTTGCGTCCCATGGTGCAGTTGGATGGGGGCCGCTTTGCCACCAGCGACCTCAACGATCTCTACCGTCGTGTGATCAACCGCAACAACCGCCTGGCCCGGCTGCAGGAGATCATGGCGCCGGAGATCATTGTGCGCAACGAAAAGCGCATGCTCCAGGAGGCGGTGGACGCGCTGATCGACAACGGTCGGCGGGGGCGCGTAGTGGCGGGGGCCAACAACCGTCCCCTCAAGTCCCTCTCCGACATCATCGAGGGCAAACAGGGGCGCTTCCGGCAAAACCTGTTGGGCAAACGGGTGGACTACTCCGGGCGTTCGGTGATCGTGGTGGGGCCCAACCTGCGCATGCACCAGTGTGGCCTGCCCAAAGAGATGGCCATCGAGCTGTTCCAGCCCTTTGTCATCCACAAATTGATCAAGCGGGGCATTGTCAACAACATCAAGGCTGCCAAAAAGCTGATCCAGAGCAATGACCCACAGATTTGGGATGTGCTGGAAGAGGTGATCGACGGCCACCCTGTCTTGCTCAACCGCGCTCCCACGCTGCACCGCCTCGGGATCCAAGCCTTTGAACCGATCCTGGTGGAGGGAAGGGCGATTCAACTTCACCCTCTGGTTTGCCCCGCCTTCAATGCTGACTTCGACGGCGACCAGATGGCGGTGCATGTGCCCCTGTCGTTGGAAGCCCAGGCGGAAGCTCGCCTGCTGATGCTGGCCACCAACAACATCCTCTCCCCGGCCACCGGCGCTCCCATCATCACCCCCAGCCAAGATATGGTGTTGGGGTGCTACTACCTGACGGCGGACAACCCCCACGCGCCAGATATTGGCGATCGCTTCTTCGCCAGCTTGGAAGATGCTCTCATCGCCTACGACCGCGGTGCTATCGGCCTGCACAGCAAGGTCTGGGTGCGCTACCACGGCCCGATGGAGTTGGGCAAGGGCGAAAAAGAGTCCGAGCCGCAAATCATCGAAGAACCGGGCGGCATTC
Organism: Thermostichus sp. MS-CIW-26; assembly: GCF_054059115.1. NCBI lineage: Bacteria > Bacillati > Cyanobacteriota > Cyanophyceae > Thermostichales > Thermostichaceae > Thermostichus > Thermostichus sp. MS-CIW-26. Next base: position 45,689 of record NZ_JBSSBV010000003.1, on the reverse strand, counting down.
GCCTCAAGATCACCAACTACCGCCGTATCCGCGAGGATCAAGACGGCAACGTGATCAGCCAGTACATTCGCACCACGCCGGGCCGGATCATTTTTAACAAGACCGTGCAAGATATTTTGTCTGCGTAGTTCATCCTCTGCCGTAGGACGGCTCTTCTCTCCCCTCTCTCCTCTTCTCTCTAGCGAGGCATCATGAGCGAAAAAGGACGATTTTCCGCTGGCCTGGCGCGGCAGGCTGCCGACGGCAACAAAGCCGACACCCCCTTGCCCCCTGTGCCCTTTCGCAACTATCAAATTGGCAAAAAAGAGCTGCGCAACCTAATTGCTTGGTCTTTTGCCCGCTACGGCACGGCCCGCACTGCTCAGATGGCGGATGCTCTGAAGACCCTGGGCTTCAAATACGCCACCCAGGCAGCCGTCTCCATCAGCGTTGAAGACCTGCGCGTTCCCCCCAGCAAGCGGCAGTTGTTGGCACAAGCGGAAGCCGAGATCGAGGCGGCCACCGAGCGCTATACCCGTGGAGAAATCACAGAGGTGGAGCGCTACCAAAAGGTGATCGACACCTGGAACCAGATCAACGACCAGATCAAAGAGGAGATGCTCAACAACTTCCGGCAGAACGATCCCCTCAACTCCGTTTACATGATGGCCAACTCGGGGGCAAGGGGGAACGTCTCCCAGGTGCGCCAGTTGGTGGGCATGCGCGGCCTGATGGCCAATCCCCAGGGGGAGATCATCGATTTGCCCATCAAAACCAATTTCCGCGAGGGCCTGACCGTTACCGAATACATCATCTCTTCCTATGGGGCCCGCAAGGGCTTGGTGGATACGGCCCTGCGCACCGCCGACTCCGGCTACCTCACCCGCCGTTTGGTGGATGTGTCTCAGGATGTGATCGTGCGGGAATCTGACTGCGGCACTGAGCAGGGCATCCTTCTGGAATACCTGATGGACGGGGACAAGGTGGTGGTGTCTCTGGAGGAGCGCTTGGTGGGCCGAGTGTTGGCGCGCGACGTGGTGCATCCACAAACCCAGGAGATCCTCGCCCGCCGCAACCAAGAGGTGGATCACGACTTGGCTAGAACCATTGCAGAGGCTGGCATCCGCCAGGTGATGGTGCGTTCTCCCCTCACCTGTGAGGCCAACCGCTCCGTGTGCCGGATGTGCTACGGCTGGAGCTTGGCCCATTCCCGCTTGGTGGATCTGGGGGAAGCGGTCGGGATCATCGCCGCCCAATCGATTGGGGAGCCGGGCACCCAGTTGACGATGCGCACCTTCCACACGGGAGGCGTGTTTACAGGGGAGGTGGCCCGCCAAATTCGCGCCCCCTTTGCCGGCGTCGTGCGCTTCCCGAAAAACCTGCGCACCCGCCCCTTCCGTACCCGCCACGGCGACGATGCTCTACAAGTGGAGGTAAACAACCAAATCATCTTGGAAGGCCCAGACGGTCAACGGGAGTCCTTCGACATGACCCAGGGATCCACCCTGCTGGTGCGGGACGGAGCCCAGGTGCAGCGGGATCAGTTGATTGCAGAGGTGTCCCTGGCCAAGGCCAGCCGTAAGAGCACCGAGAAAGCCCAGAAAGAGGTGGTGGCCGACCTGGCTGGAGAAATTCGCTTTGCCGATCTGCCCATCGAGGAGAAGACTGACCGCCAGGGTAACACCACCTACACTGCCCAGCGGCAGGGATTGATCTGGGTGATGTCTGGACAGGTGTACAACCTGCCTCCGGGGGCCGAGCCGGTGGTGAAAAACGGGGATCGGGTGCAGGCGGGGGATGTGATCGCCGAAACCTCGCTGGTGACGGAGCATGGCGGCATTGTGCGGCTACCGGAGCGCAGCGACACCAGAAGTGGGCGCGAGGTGGAGATCATCAACGCTTCGGTGGTGTTGCGGGAAGCACGGGTACGGGTGGAATCCCACCAGGGGCGGGAACAATTTTTGCTGGACACTTCCAGTGGGCAGACCTTTGTTCTCAAGGCTACTCCGGGCACCAAAGTGGGCAACGACGAGGTGGTGGCGGAGCTGATCGACAACCACTTCCGCAGTCAGACGGGAGGCTTGGTGAAGTTCGCCGGCATTGAGGTGGCACGGCGCGGCAAGGCCAAGCAAGGTTACGAAGTCATCCAGGGCGGCACCCTGCTGTGGATCCCAGAAGAGACCCACGAGGTGAACAAGGACATCTCCCTGCTGAACGTGGACGATGGCCAGTATGTGGAAGCAGGCACTGAGGTGGTGAAAGACATCTTTTGCCAGAATGCCGGTGTTGTCGAAGTCATCCAGAAGAACGACATTCTGCGGGAGATTGTCATCAAGCCGGGATCCCTGCATCTGGTGGACAACCCCGCCGACTTGGAAGTGAAAAGTGGCACCCTAATCCAGCCAGGGCAACCGGTGCTCAGCAGCATCGTTCCCGACCGACTGGTCTACCTGGAACACGTGGAAACTCCCGAAGGCCCAGGCTTGCTGCTGCGTCCGGTGCAGGAGTACGAGATCCCCGACCGGCCCTTGGTGCCCACTCAAGAGTCCACCAGCGAGTCCGGTCGCTCCATTCGTCTGCGGGCGGTGCAGCGGGTTCCCTTCAAAGATGGGGAGCGGGTGAAGTCGGTAGGCCCTGTAGAGCTCCTGCGCACCCAACTGGTGCTGGAAATCGATACCGACGCCCCACAACTGAAGGCCGATATCGAGCTGATCCAAGATGAGAAGGATCCAGATATTCGCCGCCTGCAACTGGTGATTCTGGAAACCCTGTTGCTGCGCCGCGACGTGGAAGCGGATCTGACGCAGGGGAGTACCCACACGCGGCTGTTGGTGAAGGAAGGAGACTCCATCGCCAGCGGAGATGTTATCGCCCGCACCGAAATCCAAGCCAAAAAGGCCGGGATCGTCCAAGGGATCCGCCAGGGAGCGGAGGTGGTACGGCGGGTGCTGGTGATTACCGACGACGATCTGGTGCAGGTGCCCCTGACGGGCCCAGCCAATGTGGAAGTGGGGGCGCTGGTGCGGGCTGGGGACGAGCTTGCTCCCGGGATCCCTTCTCCACAGTCAGGACAGGTAATGCAGATAACGGACGGCCAAGTCCTGTTGCGGATGGCGCGGCCCTACTTGGTTTCTGCGGGTGCCATTCTGCAGGTACGAGATGGCGATCTGGTGCAGCGGGGGGATTCCCTGGCCCTCCTGGTGTTTGAGCGGGCCAAGACGGGGGACATCATCCAGGGTCTGCCGCGGATTGAGGAGCTGCTGGAGGCCCGCAAGCCCAAGGAAATGTGTGTGCTGGCCAAGCGGCCCGGCACCGTTCAACTGAGCTGGCGGGGAGAGGAGCCGGATTTGAAGGTCATCGAAGCCGATGGCACGGTTAGAGACTATCCTGTGCTGCCGGGGCAGAGCTTGATCGTGGTAGATGGACAGCCGGTGGGGGTGGGGGATCCCCTTACCGATGGCCCTGCCAACCCCCACGACCTCTTGGAGATCTACTACGAGTACCATCGCCAAACCTTGGGAGATGACCAAGCCGCACGGTTGGCTCTGCGGGAGGTGCAGCGCTTCTTTGTCAACGAAGTGCAGAACGTCTACCGCTCCCAGGGGGTGGAGATCTCCGACAAACACATTGAGATCGTGGTGCGCCAGATGACCTCCAAGGTGCGGGTGGATGATGGTGGCGACACCATCCTGTTGCCGGGGGAGCTGGTGGAGTTGCGGGAAATCCAGCAGATCAATGCCACCATGGCCATTACCGGAGGGGCGCCAGCCAAATATACGCCCGTCCTGCTGGGGATCACCAAGGCCAGCTTGAACACTGACAGCTTCATCTCGGCGGCCAGCTTCCAGGAAACCACCCGCGTGCTGACTGAGGCGGCCATCGAGGGCAAATCCGACTGGCTGCGCGGGTTGAAAGAAAACGTGATCATCGGGCGCTTGATCCCGGCAGGCACGGGCTTCACCACCTACGAGGAGATTGCCGCCGAGCCGGAGCCTGACGAAGAGGAGGAAGAGCCTGCGGTGTTGCCGGAGCTGCCGCCTCGTTTGATCTTGGAAGATGATCAATTGATCGACGATTCCACCCCTGCCTTCGACGAGCTAGAGGAGGATGACGACGAGGAGGAGTGAGGCGCTGGGTCTCCAGGATTGGGCCACTTTGCAAACTGAAATCGTCAGTTGCTGCCGCTGCCCCCGCTTGGTGGCCTGGCGAGAGTCAGTCGCCCTTCAGAAGGTGGCCCGTTTTCGGGAGCAGTCCTACTGGGGCAAGCCCGTTCCGGGATTTGGGGATCCGCAGGCGCGGCTGTGGGTGATCGGGTTGGCGCCGGCAGCCCATGGGGGCAACCGCACCGGGCGCGTGTTTACCGGGGATCCCAGCGGGGACTGGCTGTTTCGCGCCCTGTACCGAGCCGGGTTTGCCAATCAGCCCACCTCTACCCACCGAGAGGATGGCCTGCAATTGCAGGATTGCTACATCTCGGCAGTGGTGCGCTGTGTGCCCCCGGAGAACCGCCCCACCGCCATAGAAGCCAAGACCTGCCTGGGCTACCTGAAGCAAGAGCTGGAGCTGCTAACCCAGGTGCGAGTGATCCTGACGTTGGGGCATTTTGCCTTCCAACACGCTCTGACGCTCTTGCCACCTCTCAGGCCCCGTCCCCGCTTTGGCCACAACTGCGTTATTCCCCTGGCAGAGGGTCGCTATTTGCTGGCGTCTTACCATCCCAGCCGGCGCAACACGGCCACACGGCTGCTGACGGAGCCGATGTTGGATGCCGTTTTCGCGCAAGCCCAGCAGTTGCTGTCTGGTAAGCCAGCCCGACCGGCTGAGGATTAGGCGGGTTGCCAAGATTCGAGGCGATAGGCACTGTCCCAAAACAGCCATTCCAACCGGGAGGCAGTGACAAAAGCTGCCCTCATCTTTTCCCGCAGCGGTTCTGTAGCCTGCTGAGCGACGGAGTCGGTGATGTCCAAAGCCTGCTGCACCACTTGGGCAAATTCTTCCCCGGCGTAGGTGTCGATCCACTGTTGGTAGGGATTGTCAGGCTGCGCGGTGCGATAGATGGCGGATCCCACCTCTCGGTAGATCCAAAAGCAGGGCAGCACAGCGGCAATGGCCACCTCATAGGGATCCACAGCCGCCGCAGCCAACAAAAAACGGGTATAGGCGAAGCAGGCAGGGGCATAGGCTGTTTCGGGTTGAATGTCGTAGAGGCGAAAATAGCTTTCGTGCAGGCTGCGTTCGGCCACAATGGCTCCCAGGGCAAAGTTCAAGAAACTCACCACCTGCTCAGCCCCTTCGGAACGAGCTCCAATCAAGGCCAGGGCGCGGGCAAAGTCGGTGAGATAAAGAGCATCCTGCTGCAAGTAAAACTGGAACCGCTGCCGCGATAGGCTGCCCGCTGCCAACTCTCGGTTGAAGGGGTGATCGAGGATTTGCTTGTAGATGGGGTAAACTACCCGACTCCGACCGCTAAAGCAGTACAGGGCGGGCTTTCGGTAGCCCTGAGCCTGCTCTGCCCTACCAGAGAACAAAACAGGCCCGAACCTCTAGGCTGGTTTACAGCAGCCCCCAAGAGCGCAATTACGTTTGCACCATTAAGGTCCATTGTACTTCATCAAAGCGCATTCCTCCCAACACTGAACCTACGGGTACAGTGCGGGGCTCCTGCGATTTCTAGCTGACCAGGGCCAGCACCTCTGCTGGGGCTGAGGCTTTCTTCATTTTGAATCTCAATTAGGCTTCGGGCATGAGGGGGCGGAACCCATGCTTGCGGGAAAGCTGCCCGATCAGATCCAATTTCTCAAGGGTGATCAAATTACGGCCCCAACTGAAATTGGTGTACAGCCCCTCAAACTCCAGCAGCATGGATTCAGCAAAGCAGGCAAAAAGCTGACGGGCCGGGTTGGCCACATTCAAAAACTGCATGATGTTCCATTCAATATCCAAAGAGTGCTCCACCATCCCCCCGTCAATGACGTAGAGTCCCTTTCGCTGCAAGCTGGAGGCGATGTTCTTCGGGTAGCCACCGTCGATGATGACACAGGGATCCGGCAAAACTTGGGGATTGAGGGCCATGCCTTGGCTCATGCTGGCCACCCAAACGATAAAGTCAGCGCGGGGCAGGGCCTCTTCCAGCGAAGAGATCTCCCCCTGCTTGAGCTTGGCCTGCAATTCCTCCAGACGCCGTCGCTCTCGGGCGATGAGCAACAATTTGCCCAAGTGAGTGCGGGCCACCAACCATTGACAAATGGCGCTGCCGATATCTCCGGTCGCCCCCACCACCGCAACCGTAGCGGCTGCCAAGTCCATGGCGTAGCGCTGGGCCGCCAACTGCAGTTGCTGACAGATGATGTAGGCCGTGTGGGTATTGCCGGTGGTAAAGCGTTGGATCTCCAAGTCAATGTTGCGGACTCGCCGGAGACTGTCGAGGCGAAAAGTCTCAAAAATGATGCTGCTAAATCCCCCCAAAGCCGTAATGTTCAAGCCGCGCCGCTGGGCTAGGGCCATGGCATTCAACACTTTCCGACAGGCGGCCTTTACCCGTCCCCCCGCCAACATCTCCGGCAAGAAACAGGATTCGACGTACTGCCCATAAATCTTTTGGCCGGTGATGCTGGTTACCGTGATCTCGTCCACCACCTGAGGGGGAGCCATGCACCAGAACTCCAGGTCGCTCTCCGCATATTCGGAATAACCCAGCTTGTCTGCCACCCGCTTCGCATGGGCCAGGCTGGTCAAGTGCCCGATCAGGCCGAACATAAAGGTTTACCCGCTTGGATAAGTAAACTACCCGACTCCGACCGCTAAAGCGTTACGGGGCGGGCTTTCAGTAGCCCTGAGCCTGCTCTGCCCTACCAGAGAACAAAACAAGCCCGGACCTCTAGGCTGGTTTACAGCAGCCCCCAAGAGCGCAATTACGTTTGCACCATTAAGGTCCATTGTACTTCATCAAAGCGCATTCCTCCCAACACTGAACCTACGGGTACAGTGCGGGGCTCCTGCGACTTCTAGCTGAGGTGGGTCATGCTGCCCGCAAACCCTGGGCTGAGAGGCGCATCACCTCGCGGGTGCTGAAGCCGATGTTGGCCAGCGCCTCGCCATAGGCAATCATAAAATCCTCGACGATGGCCTCGCGATCCATATAGATGGCTTCTACATCCTGGTCCACCTGCTGCAGCATCTGCCAGACCAAGGGCAGGTTCTGGGCGTTGGCCGCTTCGATCTGCCCTTTGACCTCGCCAAAATGCTCCCCTAGCCAGCGCTCTCCAAAATTGAGGTGCAGATATTCATCCTTGACCACCCCCTCGGTGATCTTGCGGGCAAACTCATCGGCGACGGGGATGTAAATGTTGTAGGCGGCAATGGCAAAGCATTCGATGATCAGCGACTGAATGACCAAGCAGGTAACTAGGTCTCCGGCTGCTGCCGCTTTTTGGAAATTGTTGCGCAAAGGGGCGAAGAAAGTGCGGGCAAACTCCCTATCCGGCTCTACCTGCAGGTTTTTGCCGCAGGATTGAAAGCCTTTCATGTGCCGCAATTCCATCTTGGCCAGCTTGTGCAGCTCCTCTGCCCCTTCCGGCAACATCTCGGCCAGCTTGAGGTAGTTGTCGTGGGCTTCTTGTTCCCCTTCGATCACAATGCCGTTGATGCGAGAGTAGGCCTGCCGGTAAACCGCGCTGCCATAGTCCAAGGTGGTGCCACCCTCATCGGCTAAAGGCTGGGGGGTATTGGGCAGGACGTTCACTGGGGCCATACTCATGCATCTCCTCTCGGTGTTGTTTGGGTGTTGTTGATTGTCTATGCTGACTCGACAATCGCCTCGATTGCAGTTGAATCGCTCTCTTAATCAGAATAGCTGTAGCTGCCGCAGAATTGGCGGGATTCCTTTTGCGGAATGATAGGGGTCTGCTAGGGTGAGGGTTCGAGTGCCGTTGTGGAGCCTGCTGTATGTCTGCTCTTGGGGATGGCCTGAACCAACTGCGCCAGTTGCTGGTGGAGCTGGAGGAACGATCCCTCGATCAGCCGATTGGCAGTGCCGAGGAGGTGTTGCAGGCCATTGAGCTAGCCACGGCTTTTGAGCTGTTTGAGGCGGAGAGCAGCGGTTTGCTGCTGCAGATTGTGGCCAATCTCTGGGATCGGGTACGGCAGCAGGATTTGTCTCCAGGGGAGATTCAGACGGTATCGGAGAAGTTGCGGGCGGTGGGCTATACCGATGCCGAAATTCAGGAGATCCTGGACTTGGAGCCGGAGGACTAGCCCCATTTCCCCCTCTAGGCTTGAACCATGCCCAGCTCCACCGGTGTAACACCCGCTTCCATCTGAGTGGTGGCGTCGTAGCAAGCCCCTCGCAGGTTGGCCAGCTTGAGTTTGCACCGGGCCAGAAGGGCTCCTCTCAAGTTGGCCCCGGTGAGATTGGCCCCTGCCAGGTCCGCTTGGCTGAGATCGGCTTCGCTCAAGTCCGCTTCCGCCAGGTTGGCCCCACGCAAGTTGGCTCCTTGCAATCGGGATCCCTGCAGCTTGGCTTTCTCTAGGTTGGCCAGCCGCAGGTTGGATCCCTGCAGATCCGCTTGGCTGAGGTCGGCGCCGCTCAGGTAGGCCCGCTCCAGGTTGGCAGAGGCCAGCTTTGCCTGGCGGAGAATGGATCCCCCCAAGTCGATCCCGGCCAAGTCGGCCCCGGCCAGATCAGCTCCGGCCAGTTGGCTGTTGCTGAAGTCGCGCTCACCGCTGCCGTAGCGTTGCAACAGGTCTGCTCCAGTTTCCACCATCGCTGTTTTCCACACCGGACGAATGGATCCTACCTAGGAATAGAAGGGCCGCCAAGAGCACGCTAGGATAGGCGCAAGCCGTTTTCCGGGATCCCCCCTTATGAGCTTGCCCCGTGTGCCCCGAACTCGACCTCGCCCCAAGCTGCGCTCGATCCCTCGCCGCCAAACCGAATCCGCCCTCTATGCCGAAATGCAGCAGCTCACTGTCGAAAAGCAGCGGCTCAACCAAGAGCTAGAGTTTATTCGAGAGCGGCAAGGGCAAATCCACGCGCGACTTCAGGAAATCGAGCAGGCCATGCAGCACCTTCAGCAGGAGGCAAAAGCCTTCCGGGATCCCGCTCCTGCCTCTGAACCCGCCCAGCTCAGATCCCGCCCTTCCCGCTTCCCGCCCATGACCTTCGAGTATTGAGGGATCCTATAAATCTCAAAGAAGACCCAAGATTCAAAGCAGACCTAAGCAACAAGTCAGGGGATTCTGTAGCCAACTTAACTATTTGCTGCTTATCTCAACCCGACTCCAGAATCTGGGCCAGCGAACAGCTGTTCTCAAGCTGGCTGCACAGTTACCTGAACTTCAGGCAAACACCACCGTTTTGTTGTGGTACACCAGCACCCGATTCTCCAGGTGATACCGCACTGCCCGTGCCAGGACTAGGCGTTCCATGTCGCGGCCTTTGCGGACGAGGTCGGCAACGGTATCGCGGTGACTGACCCGCACCACGTCTTGCTCGATGATCGGCCCTTCGTCCAGATCTTCGGTGGCATAGTGGGCAGTCGCGCCGATGATCTTCACCCCCCGTTGATGGGCGCGGTGGTAGGGGTTGGCTCCGGCAAAGGCGGGCAGGGTGGAATGGTGAATGTTGATGACCGGCGGGGCTTGGCGGAGCAGCGACCCACTCAAGACCTGCATGTACTTGGCCAACACCACCAGGTCAATTCGATATTCCTGCAGGAGAGCGAGCTGACGGGCTTCGGCTGCGGCTTTGCCCTCTGGAGAAACGGGGATGTGGTAGTAATCGATACCGAAGGAGCGGGCCACCGATTCCAGGTCGGGGTGATTGCTGATGATCAAGGGGATCTCGGCGGGCAGTTCTCCGGCCCTTTGCCGCCAGATCAGATCCAAAAGGCAGTGGCTTTGCTTGCTGGCCCACACTGCAATGCGACGGCGAGTGTCGGAAAAATGCAGTTCCCAGTTGGCTTGGATCCCACGGGCAATGCCTGAAAAGGCGGGGACAATTTCCGCTCGCTCCAGTTGGAAGCCCTGCAAGTCCCACTCGATGCGGCTCAAGAACAGTCCTGCCTCGGGATCCGTATGGTGATCGGCGTGAATGATGTTGCCGCCGTAGCTGTAGATGAAGCTGGAGAGCTTGGCTACCAGCCCTTTTTGATCAGGGCAAGATACCAACAGGGTGGCACTGGGCATCGGTAGACAACAGCCTCAACTTTGTGGGGACTGGCTCTCCCCAAGAGCAATCCATTCTCAATCTACCCGGTTGATCTCTTCCAATAGCCAGGGATCCACCGGCTGGCCATCCCAACGCTTCAAGTCGATGCGAATCCACATCGCCGCAGAAGAGCCGGCAGGGGGCAGTTCCTGGTGAAACGAGATCTCATAGTCAGACGGGTTTTGGCCATGCTGCCGCAGCCAGGTCTCCACCTTAGCAGGAGCAAAGTAGGACTGCCCTTGCTCGAACAGGCGCGTGATTTCCAGGCCGAAGCAAAGGGGGTTGAAGCGGGCCATAGGTTAGGCAGCGTCTGCTGTTTGAGCGTCGTCGGCTGCGGATGGGGGGGGAGCCATCTCTGAGGTGGGTGTATCGGCTGTGGCGACCGACTCGGCTTTGGGCTCAGCCGCGGCTGCTGTTCGGGAAGCCTTGGGAGTGGCAGCAGCCGTTGTCCCGCGGGTGGCTTTCTCCAGCTCTTGGGCCTCTTTGTTCAGTTGCGCCTCGAACTCTCTGGAAGCATCCTGCAGGCTGCGCAGGGTTTTGGCCAGCGTGCGACCAATCTCCGGCAGTTTGCGGGGCCCGAAAACCAGAAGAGCCACCGCAAAGATAACCAACATTTCCGGCAGTCCAACACCCAAAAAATTCATGAGCTTTGCAGAGTACGGTTTGCTCGGGAGCCCTTCCCTAGACTGACATTTTCTCGCCGCGGACTGCAAGTAACTGCCGGCTCTCCTCATCTATCCGATGGCTCTGGTGTTTTGCTCTCAGCTCATCCAGGCCAACCTCTCCCTGGCCGGCCAAGTCAAAATGGTAGAATTGCATCGTTAATCAATCAATGTCCTTCATTGGCCTAGGCTTGCCCATGCTCCAAACCCTACAAAAGCTCCTCGGGGATCCTAACGATCGGAAGATCCGGCAGTACCGTCCTGTCGTCAAGCTGATCAACTCGCTGGAGATCGAGATCGCCTCTCTTTCGGATGCGGAGCTCAAGGCCAAGACCACAGAGTTTCGCCAGCGCTTGGACAGAGGAGAATCTCTGGACGATCTCTTGCCGGAGGCATTTGCCGTGGTGCGGGAGGCCGCCAAGCGAGTTTTGAACTTGCGCCATTACGACGTACAGCTCATCGGCGGCATGGTGCTGCACGAAGGCCAGATTGCCGAAATGAAAACCGGTGAAGGGAAAACCCTGGTCGCCACCCTGCCCGCCTATCTCAACGGTCTCACCGGGAAAGGGGTTCACATCGTTACCGTCAACGGCTACTTGGCGCGGCGCGACTCGGAGTGGATGGGACAAGTGCATCGTTTCTTGGGCCTGACGGTTGGTCTGGTGCAAGAGGGCATGTCGCCCGAAGAAAAGCGCCGCAGCTACAACTGCGACATTACCTACTGCACCAACAGCGAGCTGGGCTTCGACTACCTGCGGGACAACATGGCCACCGATATCAAAGAGGTGATGCAACGGCCCTTTAACTACTGCATCATCGACGAGGTGGACTCAATCCTTATCGACGAGGCCCGCACTCCCCTGATCATCTCCGGTCAGGTGGCTCGCCCCTCCGAAAAATATCTGCGGGCAGCCCAGGTGGCGCGGGAGCTGATCCGAGATGAACACTATGAGGTGGATGAAAAAGCCCGCAACGTCATCCTTACCGACGAGGGGTTTGAAGCCGCCGAGCGGTTGCTGGGAGTCTCTGACCTGTTTGATCCCAAGGATCCCTGGGCGCACTTTGTCTTTAACGCGGTGAAGGCCAAAGAGCTCTTCATCAAGGATGTCCACTACATCGTCCGCAATCAAGAGGTGGTGATCGTGGACGAGTTCACCGGGCGGGTGCTCCCCGGCCGCCGCTGGTCTGATGGGCTGCACCAGGCGGTGGAGGCCAAAGAGGGGGTGCCGATTCAAAGCGAGAGCCAAACCCTGGCCACCATCACCTACCAAAACCTTTTTCTGCTCTATCCCAAGCTTTCCGGCATGACGGGCACGGCTCGCACTGAGGAGGCCGAGTTCGGCAAAACCTACAACCTGGAAGTTACGGTGATCCCCACCAACCGACCCATCCGCCGCAAAGATGCCCCCGACTTGGTGTACAAGACCGAAAGGGGCAAGTGGCAAGCGGTTGCCGAGGAAATTGCCCACATGCACGCCCAGGGGCGCCCCGTCCTTGTGGGCACCACCAGCGTGGAAAAATCCGAACGCCTCTCGGCCATGCTCAAGGAAATGGGGATCCCCCACAACCTCCTCAACGCCAAGCCGGAAAACGTGGAGCGGGAGGCGGAGATCATCGCCCAGGCGGGGCGAAAAGGCGCTGTAACCATTGCTACCAACATGGCCGGTCGAGGCACGGACATCATCTTGGGAGGCAATGCGGAGTACATGGCCCGCCTCAAGCTGCGGGAACGGCTGATGCCCAAGCTGGCTCAATTGGACGCCGACAACCCCTTGGGATCCGTTCAGATGGTGGGACGGGGGGGTGGCCAGGGATTTGGTGGGACAGCACCCAAGCCGAAAAAATCCTGGACGGTGGTCTCCCCCAATTTTTACCCCTGTGAGCTGTCGGCCCGCACCAGCCAAGCCTTGGACGAAGTGGTGGCGGCAGCGGTGACCAAGTATGGGCTGAACCGTCTGCCAGAGCTGGTGGTGGAGGATCTCATCGCAGTAGCTTCCGAGAAAGCGCCGGTGCAGGATCCGCTAATTTTGCAACTGCGGGAGGTTTACAACAGCATCAAAGCCGAGTACGAAAAAATTACTGAGGCCGAGCACGAAGAGGTGGTGAGGCTGGGGGGCCTGCATGTGATCGGTACGGAGCGCCATGAATCCCGCCGTATCGACAACCAGCTGCGGGGCCGCGCCGGGCGACAAGGGGATCCCGGCTCCTCGCGGTTTTTCCTCAGCTTGGAAGACAACCTGCTCAAGATTTTCGGTGGCGAGCGGGTAGCCAAGCTCATGGACATGTTCCGGGTGGAGGAGGATATGCCCATCGAGCACCCGCTGCTCAGCAGCAGCCTGGAGAATGCGCAGAGAAAAGTGGAAGTGTACTACTTCGACATGCGCAAGCAGGTGTTCGAGTATGACGAGGTGATGAACAACCAGCGGCGGGCCATCTACTCAGAGCGGCGGCGCATCTTGGAGGGGGAAAACCTCAAGACCAAGATCCTCGACTATGTGCGCAAAACCGTTGGCGAGATCGTGCGAGCGCATGTCAACCCAGAGCTGCCCCCGGAAGAGTGGGAAATTGACAAGCTGACCGCCAAGATGCAGGAGTTTGTGCCGCTCCTGAAGCAAAACCTCAAGGTTGAAGACCTGCAGGATCTCTCCTACGAGCAGATCTTGGACTACCTGATCAAGCAGGCAGAACTGGCCTATGAGGCCAAAGAGGCTTTTCTGGATACCTTTGAGCCCGGTTTGATGCGCAAGGCAGAGCGCTTTTTCCTGTTGCAACAGGTGGACACCCTCTGGCGGGAACACCTGCAGCAGATGGAGGCGCTGCGGGAAGCTGTGGGCCTGCGAGGCTACGGTCAGAAGGATCCCCTGATCGAGTACAAGAACGAGGGCTACGAGCTGTTCCTGGAGATGATGGACAACATCCGCCGCAACACGGTGTACAACCTATTCATCTTTACTCCCCAAATTGTGCAAGTGCCCCAGGCATCGCGACCGGCTCCGGCACCCACTGCGGCTGCCAGCCCTGATCCCAGCTCTGCTTCAGGGGTGGTGGAAGCCGATTTCACGGAAGAATAATTGGCGTAGAGAGAAGTCAGCGGGGGAGCATGACTCTAGTCAATGATAAGCTCAACTATACTGAAAATAATGTATAATATGTTCAGTACGGATTACTACCAGTTGATCTTTCTGTTTACTTTCGAGTCTGCCAACATGGTAGCCAAAGCAAAGCAGAAAATTGGTAGTAAGACGACACGGAAACTGCGCTTTGGGTATTCTACTCAAAGCTTTGCGGGATACCGCCATTCTGTTTGGAAACAAACAGAATGCTATCGCTGCATAGTTGAACAGTGATGTTCAGCAGTGTTCAGCGTAAATGTATCAGGAGGATCTGTCGTAATGCCTCTTTCAGTTGTGGGTACTGGAAGGTAAAGCCCATCTGCAAAGCCGCTTGCGGGATCACTTTCTGCCCCGTCAAAACCACTTGAGCTGCCTCGCCCAACAGCAGTTCCAACGCCAGCTCCGGCACAGGCAACCAAGAGGGGCGACCCAAGACCTGGCCTAAGGTTCGGCAAAACTCTTCCATCTGCACCGGGTTGGGAGCGGTGGCGTTGAACACTCCGGATCCCTGCTCCAGCAGGAAGCAGACCAAGCTCACCCAATCCTCGCGGTGGATCCAAGACAGCCATTGTTTGCCGGAGCCGATCGTTCCGCCGATAAAGAACTGAAAGGGGGCCAGCATCTGCCCCAGCGCTCCTCCATCCGGACCCAACACAATCCCCGTGCGCAGGATGGCCAAACGGATCCCCAATTCCTCAACCGGCCGGGCGGCAGCTTCCCAAGCTTGACAGACTTCTGCCAGAAAATCTTGGGCCGGGGGATCCGTCTCTGTTAAGGGTTCTCCTGCCGGATGGGATCCGTAGTAACCCACCGCCGAGCTGCTGATCATCACCTGGGGCTTTTGGTTGAGGGAGGCGAGGGCTTGGACAAGGGCCTGGGTGGTTTCCACACGGCTACGACGGATTTCTTTTTTCTTGGTCTCTGTCCAGCGAGAAGAAGCCAAAGGCTCTCCGGCCAAGTTGACAATCCCCTCGTACCCTTCCAGGGCGGCTGCCCAGGCTTGCGGTTGGTAGGGATCGTAGGGCAGCAGCTTGAGGCTGGGGGATTCCCCCAAAATGCGGCGGGCCTGCTCCAGGCGGCGGGTCAAGACCAAAACCTGATCCCCTTGCTCCAGCAGACGGGCCACCAAGCGACGCCCGATAAAACCACTTCCACCTGTGATGACAATGCGCATGATGTGGATCCGACTTGCATCTGCACAAGCCCTGTGCCGCCCTTGTCCTTTGAACGGTGCAGAGCCTTTCCGCTATTCGAACCTCTAGCCTAGCGCGTTTCCTGCCCCGCGTTGGCCATTGCCTGGGATCCCGCCATCCGTTTGCTGAGCTTGGCGAAGTGGCAGAGCCCAAGAAAGCCCAAGAATAAAAATGTTTTGCGGCAAAGCGTAAACTACCCGACTCCGACCGCTAAGCGGTACGGAGCGGGCTTTCAGCAGCCCTGAGCCTGCTTTGCTCTACCAGAGAACAAAACAGGCCCGAACCTCTAGGCTGGTTTACGACAGCCCCCAAAAGCGCAATCACATTCGCACCATTAAAGTCCGCATCCCCTTCCCATCCACAGTGTCCACACTTGAACGACTTACCACTGCGGTAGGATTGCGCAGGGTCGGGATGGATGTGCAGGCACTTGTGGCAGGTCTGGCTGGTGTAGGCGGGCGGCACCAGCACCACAGTCACCCCCGCAACTCTCGCCTTGTATTCCAGAAACTGCCTCAGTTGGTAGAACGCCCAACTGTTGGCCCGCCTACGCTCTGTCTTGCTGCGTGGCTGTTGATTGACCCTTTCCCGGATCCCTGTCAGGTCTTCCAGAGCAATAGCGCTGTTTGTCGCCTTTGCCCTAGAGACAATAGCTTTGGAGATGCGATGATTGACCCACACTTGAAAGCGTCTCTCCTTGCCAGACAGCCGTTGCAACAGTTCTCTGCATCTGCGCCGCGAACTGCGTGTGCCCTTACTGGCTTTGCGTTGGAGTACCGCCCTCAACCGGGAGTAGTGGTCGCGGACTCTGTTCAGCTGCTGTCCATTCCAGTTGTCCCCTTCTGAGGTATGAGCGATATCCGTCCTTCCAAAGTCCACCCCGATCACCTTGTCGGTATCTTGTTGCTTGGGTGGCTTTCCCTCTACGCAAATCTGGATGTAGTAGGAGCCATCCTTCCGCTGGACTAGGGTGGCCGATTTGGGGTTAGAGCCAGCCAGCATCCCACGCTGGTAGTTACCAATGGCCAGTCCAAAGCGCTCTCGCCCTTCCACCGTGGTCAGCGACACTGTCCGGTCTTTCTCGCGGAACGAGAAGATACGAGCGTCGTAGGTAGCGAACCTACGCTTGAACTCTTTAACTGGACGGTTGCGCTGTCTCGCCACTTTGCGGGCGCCGGCCACCCGTCTGCAGACCTGCTGGGCCAAGTTACTGGACAAGCCGAATCGGGCGCGAATCTCGTAGTAGCAAAGGGACTGCAGTTTGACCGCATTGACGATCTTCTCCGGCGTGTTCTGGTTGACCCAGTTCAGTGCCTGCATAAAGGCATCCATCGTCGCGTCCAATTTAGCGGCTTGCGACTGGGACACCTTGAGCTTGCAGGATATGGTCAGGACTTGGCTCATAAGTTCATTGTACTTCATCAAAGCGCATTCCTCCCAACACTGACCCTACGGGTACAGTGCGGGGCTCCTGCGCTAGTAAGCTGACACACCTGGAAAAATCGGCTTCAATAGGCCCTAGCTGCGCTTCTTGGCAGCAGAGGTGGTTCATCGTCCCCCTATTTTCTTCCCTTCACCCGTGACACCCAAGTCTTCTTCCCGTACCCCGGCTCGCCACGTGTCTGTGCGTGCAGAGCAGGTTGCTGGGCCTCGGCTGGACATCTCTGTTGCTCCACGAGTGCATCGCTCCCAAGGGCAGGGATCCCTGGTGCGAGCAAACCTTCCCCCTAGGCAAGGATCTCCGTCTTCTCCCCCAATTTCCAGTCGGCGGACGAGCCCTGTCCAGCGCTCCCGCTCCTCGACTCGATCCCGCCGACGCGGACAGCAAGAACCTGGCCACGAGCCTCCAGTCTGGGAGATGGCCTGTCACATCGGGGTGAATGTCTTGTTTACGGTGGCTGCCCTCAGTGGTTTGTATCGCCTCTTGCCGGTGCAGTTGGCCCAGCATCACCGGCTCCAGGTTCTGGAGCGGCATATCGAGGTCTTGTCCACTCGGATTTCTCGGCTGCAGGAGGGGGTGGATCGGGGTATGGATCCCTTGCAACAAGAGGCCCTGATCAAGGAACGGCTGAATCGGGTGCCGCCCAATCAAATTCAGGTGCGTTTGGTGGATCCCAGTACTCTGGTGGCGGACGATGAGAAGGACGCCCCCCCTTCCTGGATCGGGCAGTCCACCCAGTCGCCTGCCAGGCCGTAGCTAGGATTGTTTGAGAAGCAGGGCCACCTCTTTGGCAAAGTAGGTGAGGATGATATCGGCGCCAGCCCGCTTCATGGCCAGCAGGGATTCCAACATCACTTTTTTGCCGTCGATCCAGCCCTTTTGTTCGGCGGCTTTGATCATGGCGTACTCGCCGCTGACGTTGTAAGCGGCCACGGGCAGATCCGTTGATTCCTTGACTCGGTAGATGATGTCCAGGTAGGCCAGGGCCGGCTTCACCATCACCATGTCCGCCCCCTCGGCTTCGTCCAGCTCCACTTCCTTGATGGCTTCCCGAGCATTGGCGGGATCCATTTGATAGCTTTTCTTGTCTCCCGATTTGGGTGCGGATCCCAGGGCATCGCGGAAGGGACCGTAGAAGGCAGAGGCATATTTGGCAGAGTAGGCCAGGATCGCCACATCGGTATAGCCTTGGTCGTCCAGGGCCTCCCGAATGGCGCCGACGCGACCATCCATCATGTCCGAGGGGGCCACAATGTCGGTTCCCGCCTCTGCTTGGGAGAGGGCTTGCTTGACCAAAACTTCCACCGTCTCGTCGTTGAGGATCACCCCATCCCGCACAATGCCGTCGTGGCCGTCGCTGTTGTAAGGATCCAAAGCCACATCGGTTACCACCAAGATCTCGGGGATTTCCTGTTTAATCCGCCGCACCGCCCGCTGGATCAAGCCTTCCGGGTTGAAGCACTCCCGCCCGGTGGGATCCTTTTTCTCTTCCGGCACCACCGGGAACAGGGCCACCGCCGGGATCCCCAGTTGAGCGGCTTCTTCCACCTCCTTTAGCAGCAGGTCTAGGGTGTAGCGGTAGCAGCCGGGCATCGACTCCACTTCCTGCCGCTGGTTCTCCCCCTCCATGACAAACAGGGGATAGATCAGATCCTGCACCCGCAGGTGGGTTTCCTGAACCATCTGGCGGAAGGCTTCTGTGCGCCGCAGCCGACGGGGACGGTAGATCAGGTCTTGGCTCATGGGAGCAGCAGGAAAGAGGGCGTTTCTATTTTGCCATGAGGTCGGTAGGGGCTGAGCTGGTCGTTGGGCGAGGGGCGACATCCGGGGCAGAGGGGAAATGCCGGGCCAGCCAGCGGTGGAGGGTCTCTTTTACCGCTTCCGCTTGGCAGTCGTGCAAAAGATCGTGGCGCGACCGGGGAAAATCGTGGATCTCTCCCTGGGGCAGCCGACGGGCAAAATCCACAGCTCCGGCAGGATTGACGACGATATCGGCAGAGGTGTAAAGCAGCAAAACCGGCAGGCAGAGCCGATGGGCTTGATCAAGGCAGCGCTGCCCGCTGCGCGCCAGTTCGGCTGTAAATCTGGCCCGCGTCACACCGCACATGTAGGGATCCGCCGCAAAGGCGGCTTGCTGCTCGGGTAGGGAAGTCACCCGCGCCGGCTCGTAGAGGCCAGTTAAGGCCAGCTGGGGAGCAACCCTGTCCAAAACTTGCAGAAGGGCGTGGGTAAAAGGGGTGAAATAGTGGTCGATGCGAAAAGCCGGAGAGATGAGAACCAGGCCCTGCACCTGGCCGGGATGGGCGAGGGCATATTCCGTAACCCAGTTGGCCCCCGCGCTATACCCACACCAGATCTGCGGGATCCCTTTCTGCGGCCAGACCTGCTGGGCGATCCTCTCCAGATCCGCTTGATATTGGCTGAAGCGGTCGATCCAGCAGCGGATCCCGCCGGAGCGACCAAATCCCCGCATGTCAGGCGCCAAAACCTCCCACCCTTGAGCAGCCAACTCGCCGGCCAAAGGGCAAAACCCGCCGCCGTGATCCCCTTTGCCGTGCAAAAGCAACACCCTTCCACAAGGGGATCCCTGGGGCCAGTGGTGCAGAAAAGCTGGGATCCCATCGGAAAGCAGCAACTCCTGGGGCCGATAGATCCCCGACGAAGGTTGCGGCTGAGCTCCCGACCGCCCATCCAGAGCCTCTAAGTCACCTAACCGATCAAAAGGCATGGGCAAATCCAACACACGTCCGGCAAGACCCGGCAAAGCCACAAATCCTATCTTCCTATGTCCCAGTCGCCCGCGAGCGCTGCCGCCGCTGAGGAGTTGCAATCTTTGTTTCCAGTCCAAAATATTTCTTAACAATCTCTGCTCTTGCCGGGGATCCCCGACATGCCGGGCTTTGCAGCCTTTTCTGAGGATGGGATGAAAGGATCTCTCGGGGGGAGACTGGGGCCATTTGCGGGAAAAAGGCCCTCTGAGAGGTATGATGTTGTGAAGAAGTTTTGCGGGGTCTCAGGTTTGACGGGATCCCCTCTCTGGGGTGGTTCACCCTTGTTTTACGATTGCCTTATCGCTTCATCAGTTCACTCAGTCGGAAACGGGTTGCTGAAACTATGCTGTTACTGAAAATCTCTGTTTACGCGGTTGTCATCTTTTTTGTGGGGCTTTTTGTGTTTGGTTTTTTGAGCAACGACCCCTCCCGCAACCCCAACCGTCGAGACCTGGAGTAGGGGATCCCGCCTTGGGCAGCTTGCGAACTCCAGTGATAACTGGCTCATCGCTTGAGGGAGCATGCCTCTGGCCCTGTTTTTGCCGAACCTTGCTGGTTGCCCTAGCTATGGGAGAACGGATGCCCAGGGAGCTCCTGCTGGCGGGGTAGCGACAAAGTTGCTGCTGGTCATGGGTTGCAGCAGCGGTGAGCGAGATTCAGTCTTGTTGCAACTCCGTCCCGCTGGCACGACCTGTGGCAGCCATTCCCCTCTGGAGTGAATGGCCTCGCCTCAAAGCTGGCAACTCGGCTGGCTCACTGGAAGGCGGTAATCAGCAATGTCTGGGATCCGGAGCGATTCTGTTGGTCAAACGCGGTAATCCGGAACTGCCAAACGCCGATGGGATCCCCGAGGGCAACGCGGAAATCGGTACTGAAGCTACAAAAGGTGGCCCCAGGGTTACAGCCGGCCTGCTGTGGGCTGAAGAATTCCCTTTGCACGCGCACGCCACTGGGGTTGAAAGTTTCCAGCTCGATGAACTGCGTTGGACGAGCACCGCCGGGCACACTCACCTGCACCGTAAAAGCCGGCGTGGAGGTGCCCACCCGCACCGAGGTGGGCGCATTGATAAACGAAACCGTTGGGCCTTGGGGTGGGGGCAGGATCGAGCCCCCTGAGCTGCCGCCATCTCCACAAGCAGCCAGCCCAGTGGCCAAAAGGCCGGTGGCCAAAAGGGTGAGAGCAGTCCGTTGCATCCCGCAGTTCCTCACGAAAACCCGTCAATCCTCACAAGACCTGACTAGAATCTACACTCCCCTCAGGGACTGCCGTTAGCACGGCTCTAAGCTACTTTCTGCCTCCACAGCCTGAGAAAGGAGGCGCCCCGACCCAAATCTGCATGGGCCTTTGTGCAGAGTTGATTCCCTTGCTTCAGAGCAGCAGCAAGCGCCGCAACAGCAACGCTATCACTGCAACAAAGCTGGCCACGATGAGCTGTCCCGGCAGAGTATAGCCAGAGTAAAGCCCTATCAACCTCAGCAACTCCTCGTTCCAGGGTTGCGTGGCCAAAAGGTAGAGAATCCCGGTCAGGTGAACCAAGGCCAAAGCCACCAAGCTGCCGGATCCCAACTCTTGGAGGCCCACCGGGGAGTCAGGGATCCCTCCTGCCAACCGCTTCCCATCGACAGCACGTTGGCGGGCCAGAGGAGAAGGGGGTGGATAGGGATCCCGTTGCGGAAAAGCAATTGTCCCGCAGGCCCAAGCTCCTGGCAGAAACCCCAGCAAGTAGCCAAAGGCAGGCTGGTATAGGTACTGCCACCCTCCCCCTTGGGCAAACACCTGTAGCCCTGCCAGCCCCAACCCCAGGTAGACGATCTGGGCGCACACCGCCGCCACCGGCCCCGCCAAACAAGCCGTCAGCAACACGCCCCCAATTTGCAGCGAAAAGCTGTATCCCCCCAACCCAGGCAGCCCGGGCGGAAAACTCAAATGGGTTAGGGTGCCCAAAATGGTCAGGAGGACCCCAATCGCCGTCCAAAGCCATTCCAGAGGAGTTAAGAGCAAGCCAGACCGCATAAACCGAGAGGAAATTTTTCCCTATGCTAAGAAAGGGAAGGGGCAGATGGGGTGGGCAAAAGGTGGTCAAGGCAGAGTGGATTGAACTGGCCCAGGCCCTGGCCGATGCTGCCGGAGCGGTGATTCGCCCCCTGTTTCGCGGAGAACTGCAAGCCGAATACAAAGAGGCCCGCTCCCCAATTGTGACGGTGGCCGACCGGGAGGCAGAGCGGGCCATGCGAGCTTTGCTGATGGCCCAAGTGCCAGAACACAGCATCCTTGGCGAAGAGTTTGGTTTTCACCAGACGGGATCCCTCTATACTTGGGTTTTGGATCCCTTGGATGGCACCATCGCCTTTTCCACCGGCAAGCCCACCTTTGCTACTCTGATTGCCCTCTTGGAAGAAGACCGCCCCATTTTGGGCATCATCGATCAGCCGGTGTTGCGCGAACGCTGGCTGGGGGTACGGGGACAGCCCACTCAATGGATAACCCCCTCCCACCGGCAAGCCGTCCGAGCCAAGGCCAATACCGACCTCAGCCGCGCCTACTTGAGCTGTACCACCCCTGATTTGTTCACCCAACCCGACCAACAACGGTGCTTCCAGGGGCTCAGCCAAGCAGTTCACATTACCTCCTATGGGGGCGATGGCTACCAGTACGGCCTGCTGGCCAGCGGCTGTGTGGATCTGGTGATGGAGTGTGGCCTTGCCCTCTACGATTTTGCTGCCCTTGTGCCGGTGATTGAGGGATCCGGTGGCGTGATTACCGATTGGCGAGGGGATCCCTTAACCCGCACCTCCACGGGAGAAGTGTTGGCGGCAGCCAACCCCAGCTTGCATCGACAGGCCCTGGCCGCGATTCAAAAAAGCGGGATCTACCCAGCGAAATAAGCAGGCTCATTGCCAGGTTTCCACTTGATGTTGCAGCCCAGGCTGGGCTTTTGGTCGGGATCGATGGGCTTGCCGGCCAGAAGGTTATCCAGCGCCGCCCGCAAATCTTTGCCCGTCACCGGCACATCGGTCAGGCTGGGACGGCTGTCGTCCAGTTGACCCCGATAGACCAACTTGCGATCCGCGTCGAACAAGAAAAAGTCGGGGGTGCAGGCGGCGGTGAAGGCTTTGGCCACCTCTTGGGTTTCGTCGTAGCAGAAGGGGAAGGTAAAGCCCAAGGTCTCGGCCATCTTCTTCAAGTTCTCTGGGCTGTCATCCGGGTATTTCTCCACATCGTTGGCGCTGATGGCTACAATGCCGACGCCGCGATCCTTGTAATCTCTGCCAAGGCGGGCCAGCTCCTCTTGCACGTGCTTCACATAGGGACAGTGCTGGCAGATGAACATCACCAGCAGGGCCGGCTTGTCGGCAAAGGTGGAGAGGGAGATGGTTTGGCCGCTCACCACATCCGGCAGGCTGAAGTCAGGGGCTGGGGTGCCCAAAGGCAGCATGGTCGAGGGGGTACGGGCCATAACAAACCTCCGGCGTAAGGTTTCCTCAATCATTGTGGATCATCCTGCTCCCACAGGAGCCGTCGCAAGGGGATCTCGCCGGCAAACGGGAGCGCCGGAAGGGATCCCAAGCAGGCCGGGGACAGCTTTTACAATTGGATAAGGTTGGCAACACGATTGTTGGGGAGCTGAGCCTTGAGCACCGCCGTCTTACCTGCTGCTCCTTTGGTGGATACTCACGTCCACCTCAATTACCCCGATTTTGCCGCGGATCTGCCCCAGGTGGCCGAGCGCTGGCGTCAGACGGGGATCCGGCGTTTGGTGCATTCTTGTGTAACACCAGCAGAATTCCCCCAGTTGCAGGCCATTGCCGACCAGTATCCGGAAGTATTTTTGTCGGTGGGGCTGCACCCTTTGGAGGCGGGCCAGTGGCAGCCCGATTTGGCCGAAAAGATCGCCCACCTGGCCGCCAGCGACGAGCGAGTGGTGGCTATCGGGGAGACGGGCCTGGATTTCTACAAGTCCAACCCGGCGGATATCGAGCGGCAAAAAGAATCCTTCTGGGCCCAGATTGCCATTGCCCAAGCGCAGGATCTGGCGTTGATCGTCCATTGCCGCGAGGCGGCAGCAGCCACCTACGCCATCCTCAAGGAGGCCATGGCCACGGGGGGGCCAGTGCGGGCGGTGATGCATTGCTGGAGCGGATCCCCGGAGGAGACGCGGCTGTTTGTCGAGCTGGGCTGCTTCATTAGCTTCAGCGGCATTGTCACTTTCAAAAATGCCGAGACTGTCCGCCAGTCGGCCTTGGAGGTGCCCCTATCCCAGCTTTTGGTGGAAACCGATTGCCCTTTTCTGGCTCCCACCCCCTTCCGCGGCAAACGCAATGAGCCGGCCTATGTGCAGCGGGTGGCCCAAACCTTGGCGGAGCTGCTTGGGATCCCACCGGAAAAACTGGCAGAAGAAACCAGCCAAAATGCCGCTCGCCTGTTTCAGCTGCCTCTCCTCTAGCTCTGCTTTCCGAGGGCGCGGGTGGACCGTAGGCCATTCCCGACCCTAGATCTCACCCGATCTCAGGCGATTCCAACCCGGGAAACCCTGAGTTACCATTTTTAACTTTTTCTTTAACTTTTCTTTTGAACTCCGACTGCTCTTCTCAAGGGCATCCTATGCTGGAAAAAAGGGATGTATTTTTAGGTACTTTCCGCTAATTCCAGGGGCTAGGGGCTTGCAACTATGGATACTGAAACGTGGGCTGCCGCAGCTCGACCCAGCCGAGACGCCCTCATCAACCGCATCACCCACCAGATTCGGCAATCCCTGGAGCTGGATCAGATCCTGAGGGCGACGGTGGAGGAGGTGCGCGCCTTTTTGGGTACGGATCGGGTGAAGGTTTACCGCTTTGATCCCGAAGGTCACGGAACGGTGGTGGCGGAAGCACGAGGCGGGGAGCGGCTGCCCTCGCTCTTGGGGCTGACTTTTCCGGCAGGGGACATTCCCGAGGAGGCGCGGCGGTTGTTTCGCCTAGCTCAGGTGCGGGTGATTGTGGATGTGGAGGCGCAGAGCCGTTCCATCAGCCAGCCGGAGTCCTGGGGGTTGTCTGCTAGGGATCAGCTGGGCGAGCCGCTACAGCGGCCTGTGGATCCCTGCCATGTTCACTATTTGAAATCCATGGGGGTGGCCTCTTCCTTGGTGGTTCCCCTGATGCATCACCAGGAGCTATGGGGGCTGTTGGTCTCCCATCATGCTGAGCCTCGTCCCTACTCCCAAGAAGAGCTGCAGGTGGTGCAGTTGCTGGCGGATCAAGTTTCCATTGCCATTGCTCAGGCGGAATTGCTGGAGCAGGCGCGGCAGAAGGCGCAGCAGGAACGCCTCATCAACCAAATTGCTGCTCTAGTTTACTCGCCCCTGCACCCGGAGACGACCTTGACCACGGTGCTGGAGCAGCTTGCTGCCGGTTTGCAGGGGATCGGGGCACGGCTGCGGATCCACTTTATGGGCTCAGATACCCTCTGTTGTCATGGCGTGCAACCCCCGGCCAGCTACGACACCTGGCTACAGGAGCAGCTCGGAAGGGCCGGAGGAGCGGGGGGCTGGGTCAAGATGTGGTCGCTCTCCCACTTGGAGAAATGGCCGGAGCTGCAAGAGCAGATGAAGCAGACGCCCATTCGTGGCCTGCTGATGGTACAGCTTGTCTGGAATGACCAGCCCGTGGGCTGGCTGAGCGTGTTTCGCGCGGCCATCTGCCAAGAAACCCACTGGGCGGGTTACCGTTGGTTTGCTCAGGGGGATCCCAGACAAGAACTGCCTTTGATCTCTTTTGCTGCCTGGCGGGAGCTGAAAATTGACGAGCCTAAGGCTTGGTCAGCTGCAGAGCAAGAGCTGATGAGTCGGGTCGGGGTACATTTGGCCCTGTCCATTACGCAAAATCAGCTCTACCGGCAGTTGCAAACCCTCAACGCCCGTCTGGAGCAGGAGGTGCAGGAGCGGACGGCGGCCCTGCAGCGATCTCTGGCTATGGATGCCCTCTTGCAGCGGGTCACCGACCAGGTGCGCAGCAGTTTGGAGGAAGCCCAGATCCTGCGGGCAGTGGTGCAAGAATTGGCTCTGGGGCTGTCCATCCAAGGGTGCGATCTCTGTCTCTACGATTGGGCAGCCGGCCAAGCCACGGTGCGCTACGAATACACCTCTGCCCTACCGCCCGTCGGCGGGATTACCCTGACTTTGGCCGACTACCCCGATCTCTACCGGCACCTGCAAGGGGGTCAAGCGGTGCAATTCTGCCATTTGCCTGGGCAGGGCTGGATCCCCCGCCGGGAAGGGCTGACCCTGCTGGTGTGCCCGCTGCGGGATGACCAAGGGGTGCTGGGGGATCTCTGGCTGGCGAAGCCGGCAGCCGAGTGCTTTGATGAACTGGAGGTGCAGGTGGTGCAGCAGGTGGCGGATCACTGCGCCATTGCCATCCGCCAGGCCCGCCTCTACCAGGCTTCTGTGCAGCAAATTGGTGAGCTGGAGCGCCTCAACCGCCTCAAAGATGATTTTTTGAGCACCGTCTCCCACGAGCTGCGCACCCCCATCACCAACATGAAGATGGCCATCCAACTGCTGAAAACCGCCCGCGCCCCCCAAAAACGAGAGCAATATCTCAAGATTTTGGAGCAGGAGTGTGAGCGGGAGGCGGAATTGGTGAACGACCTGCTGGATCTGCAGCGGTTGGAGCAGGGATCCAAAACGCTCCATCTGGAAGAAGTGCCGCTGGCAACCTGGCTGCCCAGCGTGCTGGAGCCGTTTCTACAGCGGGCCCAGGCCAACCAGCAACGGTTGCAGTGGCAGATCGCGCCGAATGTGGGCAAGGTGCTCACCGATCAAGGTGGCCTGGAGCGGGTGGTGCAGGAGCTGGTCAACAACGCCTGCAAGTATACTCCCCCAGGGTGCAGCATCTGGGTAACAGCGCAGCGCTCTGGCCCGCAGCAGGTGGAAATTCGGGTGATCAACGAGGGAGTAGAAATTCCCCACAGCGAGTGGGAGCGCATCTTCGAGAAGTTCTACCGCATTCCCAGCGGGGATCCCTGGAAACGGGGCGGCACCGGCCTGGGCCTGGCTTTGGTCAAGCAGTGGATGCAGCGGCTGGGGGGCAGCGTCTCGGTGGAGAGTTCTCAAG
The DNA here is from genome assembly GCF_054059115.1 of Thermostichus sp. MS-CIW-26. Taxonomy (NCBI): domain Bacteria; kingdom Bacillati; phylum Cyanobacteriota; class Cyanophyceae; order Thermostichales; family Thermostichaceae; genus Thermostichus; species Thermostichus sp. MS-CIW-26. The sequence continues at coordinate 19,228 of NZ_JBSSBV010000003.1, read as the reverse complement.
GCAAAACCTGCTTTACCCTGGTGTTGCCGCAGGGATCCCTGCCTGTGCAGACCTCACCCCTAGCCCACAACTGTGCCTAGCCACATGAGCAATGCCCACTCAGAAGCGTTGCGTTTGGCCGCCGAGCAGTTTAACCGGGGGGAATTTTACGCCTGCCACGACACCCTAGAGGCCCTGTGGATGGAGGCAGTGGATCCAGAGCGGCGTTTTTACCAGGGTCTATTGCAGACGGCAGTGGCCTACTATCACCTGCAGAACGACAATCGCCGTGGCTGCATGATCCTGCTGGGGGAGGCCAACCGCAAGCTGGCGGACTTTCTGCCCACCTACGCTGGATGGGATGTGCAAGCCCTGTGGCAGGCTAACCAGGGCATCCTGCGGCATCTTTCTCAACTGCAACCCCAGGATCCCTTGCCTTATCTAGCCGTCCCCACCCTGAGTTGGGTTGAAGAGTAAACTACCCGACCCTGACTGCTTCGCAGTACAGGGCGGGCTTTCGGTAGCCCTGCAGTTGGCAAGCCAACCACGAACCTCTAGGCTGGTTTACAGCAGCCCCCAAAAGCGCAATCACATTCGCACCATTCAAATCCGCATCCCCTTCCCATCCACAGTGTCCACACTTAAACTTCTTTCCACTGCGATAGGATTGCGCAGGGTCGGGATGGATGTGCAAACACCGGTGGCAGGTCTGCGACGTGTAGGCAGGCGGAACAAGAATCAGAGAAACCCCTGCAGCCCTCGCCTTGTATTCCAGAAATTGACGTAGTTGGTAGAACGCCCAACTGTTGGCCCTGCGCCTTTCGGTTTTGCTGCGGGGTTGTTGATTGACCCTTTCCAGAATCCCTGTCAAGTCTTCCAGAGCAAGAGCGCTGTTTGTCGCCTTTGCCCTAGAGACAATAGCTTTGGAGATGCGATGATTGACCCACGTTTGAAAGCGTCTTTCCTTGCCAGACAGCCGTTGCAACAGTTCTCTGCATCTGCGCCGCGAACTGCGTGTGCCCTTACTGGCTTTGCGTTGGAGTACCGCCCTCAACCGGGAGTAGTGGTCTCGTACCTTGTTTAACTGCTGTCCATTCCAGTTCTTCCCCTCTGAGGTATGAGCGATATCTATCCTTCCCAAATCCACCCCGATCACCTTGTCGGTATCTTGTTGCTTGGGTGGTTTTTTCTCTACGCAAATCTGGATGTAGTAGGAGCCATCTTTGCGCTTGACCAGGGTGGCAGATTTGGGGTTGGAGCCCGCCAACTGTTCTCTCTGGTAACGGCCAATCGCCAGCTCAAAGCGCTCTCGACCCTCCACTGTGGTCAGCGACACCGTCCAGTCTTTCTCGCGGAACGAAAAGATACGAGCGTCATAGGTCGCGAAGCCCCCCTTGAACGCTTTGACGGGGCGGTTTTTCTGTCGGGCAACCTTGCGGGCACCGGCCAGCCGTCTGCAGACCTGCTGAGCCAAGTTACTGGACAAGCCGAACCGGGCACGGATTTCGCAGTAGCACAGAGATTGAAGTTTAACGGCGTTGGTGACTTTCTCGGGCGTGTTTTGGTTGACCCAGTTCAACGCCTGCACAAAGGCATCCAAGGTCGCGTCCAACTTTGCGGCCTGCGACTGGGACACCTTAGAGCTTACAGGAGACGGTCAGGACTTGGGTCATGGTTCTATCGTAACTTCCGCATTCCTCCCGACACTGACCCTACGGGTACAGTGCTGAGCAGGCCCAACAGCGGCCCTAGCGCTTGGAGCGACGGGCTTTGCGCTCAACTTCGTTGCGTCGCCGCCGATCCCGCCAGTCGATGAAGGTAATGTAGCCAACGCCCAGTGTTACGGCTGTCAACAGCAAAAAGATGCTTCCGTAGGCGATGCGGGCGACCAAGGGAAGATCGGTTTCCATGGTGTGAGCGGGGGTAACCCCGTCAATATCGGCGGCAGGAACAACAAGATGAATGCAAGATGGATGTGAGGCTCAATCCAGGCATGACAAACTACATGCCGTTGCGCCCCCAGACCACCAGGGCAATGGAAAGAACGAAGAAGGTGGGGACGGCAATCCAGCCAAGGGTGATGATGTCCATAGGTCTAGCCCAGCTAAAGAGGGGTTATCTCGAGGTGATCCCATTTTACGAGAGGAGATCCCTTGTCAACGGACATCTACGAACACCTGTTTTCAGTTCAAGCTGGCTACAGTGGAGTTAAATCTGAAACATCTGAGCCAAACGAGGTGGGATCCGATGGTACTGGACACATTGCCGCTGGTTGCCGCTGTAGCCATCGCCATTTTTATGCTGGTTTTTTGGGTGCGGGTGGTTCGAGAGGCCATCTGGACAACGGTGGGGATTGTAATCATCTTGGCCGTGTTGTACGTGGTCTTTAGAATTGGCCCGCGGCAGGTGCTGCAGGAGTTGCGGGATCCCTTTGCCCTTCTAGAACAGGTTTGGCAGGTGATCGTCGGCTGGTTCCAGGCCCTTCTCCCCTAGAGTTCGTTATCTGCTATACAGTTCCCTGATACAATAGAAAACACAGGGGGGCAGCCTATTGGAACTGCTGGCGAATGGTTTGTCCAGTCAAAAATCGATTCCCTCTCCGGTTTCCGCACTGCTCTACAGCACCTACGCGACTGAAGTTCTCGCCATGCCTTCTGACCCTGAATGGGATCCCCAAGACCCCACCCCAGAAGATGGGATCCCCATTCCTGCTGGCGTCAGCGGGACGGAGTCCTCAGACATCCAGGTGGAGGTGGAGGATTTGGGGGAGCGCCGCTGCCAAGTGCGAGGTCGCGTCCTGATTCCGGTGGAGCGGCAGCAGGTCTGGCAGGTTTTGACCGACTACGACCATCTGGCGGAGTTTATTCCCAACTTGGTGGAAAGTCGCGTCATTGGCCGTGAGAATGGCCGCACACTGGTACGTCAAGTGGGATCCCAAAAGGTTTTATTTGCCCAATTTTCTGCTGCGGTGGTGCTGGCTATCGAGGAGATCTTTCCTCAGCAGCTTCGCTTCCAAAAAACACAAGGGGATTTTCTTATCTTCGAGGGGTTTTGGGATCTGGCCGATTGGTCGGCCCATCAAACCTTGCTCACCTACCACCTGCAGGTCAAGCCTCCCCGCAGAATGCCTGTCGGTCTGGTGGAGCGCCGCATTTGCCAAGATTTGGCCCTGAACTTACAAGCCATTCGGGAGCGCTGCCTGAGTTTGTCGGATCATTCCAAGCCCGTTTGAGGCGCGCCCAATAGGTACCTCGTTCCCCAAGCGCTCCGCGCCGCTGACGCGACCACTCTCAGCCCTTCTGCCAAAGAAGAGGGGGGCTGGGGAACAGCTTTATTGCCATTTGTGGGATTTGATATTCGAGCTGGAATTTGCCAGGTGGATCCCAGAGGCAAAGTGGGCCGGTGGTCCTTCACCTTTCGAGTCTCAAGCAGCGATCGAGGGCTGTCCTTGGGTGTGTGGGTGCGCTATCGGCAGGGTGAAGTGGAAGGCACTGCCCTGATTGATCCCCCCCGATTCTGCCCAGATGCGCCCCCCCATGGCCTCAATGATCAGTCGGCAAATGGCTAGCCCCAAGCCCGTCCCACCCACCGAGCGCCGCAGGGATCCCTCTGCTTGATAAAACCGCTCGAAGATGGCTTGCAACCGGTCTGGCTCAATGCCGCGCCCGGTGTCGGCAACAGTGAACTTCACCATCGCCCCCGTCGATCCACCGGCTGGTGGCTCCACTTCTGCCCGAATCCAGATCCGTCCGGTGGAAGGGGTAAATTTGCAGGCATTGTCCAGCAGCTTACGCAACACCTCCACCAGCCACTCCCCATCCGCCCTAACCATTGGCAGCCGTTTGGGCAGCACCTGCTCGATGGTGGGCAAGTCTTCGTGCCGCCGTCGCGCTTTGACATTGCTCAGGGCCAGCTCCACACATTCTTGAGCAGACAACGGCTCGATATGCCAGCGAACGCGACCACTTTCCAGCTTGGAGAGGGTGAGAAAGTCCTGCACCAACTCCCGCAGCCGATCGGCATCTTGCAGGGCTGTGTTCAACATTTCCTGGCGCATCTCCAGGGGCATGTCGGGGTCGCTGGCCAAAGACTCCAAACACACCTGAATGGTGGACAGCGGGGTGCGCAGCTCGTGTCCGGTCACGGCAATCAGCTCTGATTTGGCCTGATCCAGAGCTGCCAACTGGCGATTGAGCTCTTCTAGGTGCTGATAGGCTTCTGCCTGCAAGAGGGCTACCCCCACTTGGTTGGCAATGGCTTCTGCCAACTCCAGAGTGGCCGGCTGCCAGCGGTGAGGGTGTTCGTGGTGTAGCTCCAATAGGCCCAGCAACCGCCCTTGATAGAGAATCGGCATGGCCACCCAAGCCCGAATTTGGGCCCGCTGCCACAGCTCCGGCACTCGCTGCAGGCGGGGATCCTTTTGGGTATCCTCGCAGCACACCGCTTGTGCCGAGGCTACTGCCTCCCGCAAAAAAGGGTTGCTGGGAAGAGGCCACAGGGATCCCTTAAGGCTGCCCATCGTTAGGGTGCGGTACTCCTGCTCAATCTGAACAGCAGGGGCCTGGCCATCGTAACGGTAGATCAAACATCGCCCCACCTCTGCCACTTGCCCCAGCTCCTGCACAGCAATTGCCAAAATCTCGCCGGGATCCAAAGACTGGCGAATGGCACTGCTGATGCGGTTGATCAGATGCTCTTTGCGCTCTTGCACCCGAATGGTGCGGTAGGCCCGCTGCAGTTTGTATTGCCCTGCCTGGAGATAGGTGATCAGCCGCTCGGTAAAGGGGCCTGGATTCAGTTGGCTGGCGGAGTTTTGCGGGGATCCCTTGAGGTACTGGCGAAGGGGCTCAAGGCGAGGTTCCAGATCCGGTCGGTAACTGAGGATCTTGGGCAACAGGGCCAAAGCCGCTTGGACTGTAATCTGACGATCAAATGACCAGATCCCATCAAATTGGCGAGCTGCATCCATATCGCTGCTTTGCCAAGGACGCTCCCGCTGCATCTGCAAGCGTTCTCGACACACGAGGCAGGTGGCATAGTGGGCATCGATGACGATCAAGTGCCACTCCTGCACCAAGGGATCCTCTGGATCCAAGGGAATGGTGTGGTAGGGCAGGTCTGTCTGAGCAAAATCCTTTTCTGGGGTCGCCAACACAAACACGTCTTGGGCCATTGCGCTGATGCGCTGGTAGCGCCGTGCCTCCTGGCGGTAGTAGCGCTCCTTTTGAAAGTTAGCGAATACCCACGGGGATCCCTGCCCTTGCAGCACCTGATCCTCAATGGCGTGGCTGAGGGCAACCAAAGAGGATTTGAAATACAGTTGTGGGCGCAGGTGCGGCAAAGCCTGCAGCAGATCGCTCAATAGGGAGGTACGACTCTGGCGAAGGTAAGATCTAGAGCGGGTGGAGGCCATAACCCTACTGGCAAGCACAGATCACAGGCAGTACAGGGACACTTAACCCCAGAGAAGGAGGCTCGCAGTCTAGGTTTAGTCTAACGGTTGGGATCCCGCGGCGGAGGGAGCTTCATAAGGCGCAAGATCCAGCTAGCCCAAACTAAGAGATATAAAGTTTACGAAGTTATATGTAAGTCAGCCAAATGTCGGGATCCCGGTACAGCCAAGAGGACGTGCAGCAGATCCTCCAGCGGGCCATTGCCCGCCAGCCACGCCTGGGCGAGTTCACCCGCTCCCAACTGCAGGAGATGGCTGCCGAACTGGGGATCTCCCCCCAAGAGCTGGACTTGGCCGAGCAGGAATGGAAGGCCTGGCAAGAGCTGAACAGCCAACACCGAGAATTCCAGCGCTACCGCCGTCGGCAGTTTTACCAACTGCTGGGCCGCTATGGAATTGTCAACAGCTTTTTGCTGGGCTTAGACTGGCTCTCCGGTGGAGGGCTATCTTGGTCGCTGTTTATACTCATGGGGTGGGGCTTGACCGTTGCCCTCAAGGGCTGGAACGCCTACCAAACGGAGGGTGAACGCTACGAGAAAGAGTTTCGCCAATGGCAAAGGAAACGCCAGAAAGATCTCCAGAGCAAGTAAGCCCAGCCTACCGGAGAAGTCTGTCCCGCTGATGGAGATGGATTTTTCTCCAAACTCTGAGTGGGAAGGGGCACCGCCGAGAGATGCTACCATAGATATTCAGCATCGCTGAATGCCCGTGCGGGCGTAGTTTAATGGTAAAACCGCAGTCTTCCAAACTGCTGTTGTCGGTTCGATTCCGTCCGCCCGCTTCCCAACACTGGGCAGGCCTTAAACTAAACCTCAAAACTCGCCTGCTGTAGGCCTTTCCGGGCCCAACCTAGCCCCAAGGCAACGGTTGAGTTCGGGGCGAAAAGTGTCTGCGAGGGGGGTGGAGAAGGAGCAAAGCAGGAGGAGTCTTGTGAGCTTTTGGTCTGACCGTGGCGTATCGCGGCTGGGGTGGTACTACCGTGGAAGGCGTTACCGGTTGTCGACGGGGGTGCCGGATACGACGGCAAGCCGGCGGGTGGAGTCGGAAGCTGGTTGCCTTGGTTAAGCTTCTCTAGGAGGAGCTAGATAAGGAAGACGCTTTCGGATCCCTATAGCCAAAGTACAGGGTATGTGGTTCCAAAAAGCATAGCTGGTTGAACCAAGCTGTGCTTTTTCCTCTCACAATCTGGCCGGTAATTTTTCTTAATCAGAACTTAATCTCAAAATAACTAGAAAATAACTTTTGGATGATTTTATTGAGGTATTCTGAGCTGTATTCAACTCCTAAAATAGGGGGAAACCTGGGAACCCCGAAGCCAAAGCTTCCCCCGGCTTCCTGCGAGTTTTGTGAGCGAAGTGGGATCCCTGCTACGCAGGGGGTGCTTCTATCCATATCCATGTGGTTGTGACTTATAGTGGCTGTGATAGATGTTGTCTGAAAAGCTGCAATACAGGCTTATTCTCCGGTGAATTTGGGCAATGCTCTCATTTGTGCCAGATCGGCAGTAAAGTGAGAGTAAATGCAAAAACCGATTTTGGAATGGTTAGGAGAATCACCGTGCGTCCTCTATCTTTGTTGGCGGTGCTTTGCAGCGTGGCTTTTGCCCAGCCTTTTGCGTGGGGATCCTTGAGCTCAGCCTGGGCTAAGCCTTCCGGGACGTTGCGTTTGTACACCTCCCAACCCGATGCAGATGCTCAGAAAACTGTTGCTGCATTTCGGGAAGTTTATCCAGAGGTTTCGGTGGAGATCTTTCGCTCCGGCACCGAGGAGGTGATCAGCCGCTTTCTTTTAGAAGCAGAAAAGGGCAGCCCCCAGGCAGATGTGTTGTTGGTGGCCGATGCGCCCACCTTTGAGCTGCTGAAAGCCCGCAATTTGCTGGAGTCCTACTGCAGCCCTGAGGCCAAAGCCATCGCTGCCACCTACTACGACCCAGACTGCCACTACTTCGGCACCAAGATCTTGGCCACGGTGATCGTTTACAACACGGCCAAAGCCCAGCCCATCGATAGCTGGGCAGCCCTGGCCCAGGTTCCTGAAGGCCAACTGGTGATGCCCAGCCCTACCTATTCGGGCGCCGCCGCCTACAACTTGGGGGTTATCACCCGCACCCCCGGCTTGGGCTGGGAGTGGTACGAAGCCCTGAAAAAGAACAAGGCAGTGCTGGTGCAAGGCAATGGCGCTGTGGCTCGCAACGTCGCCAGTGGCGAACAAAGCTACGGCATGGTGGTGGACTTTCTCGCCATTCGCAGCCGCAACGAGGGATCCCCAGTGGAGGTGGTCTATCCCAAGGAGGGTGTGCCATTGATTACAGAGCCGGTGGGAATTGTAAAAGGAACGCCCAACCTGGAAGCTGCCCAGGCTTTTGTGGACTTCTTGCTGTCTCAGAAGGGGCAGGAGGTTGCTGCAGGGATGGGCTATATGCCACTGCGGCAGGATGTCACACCTCCGAAAGGGTTCCCCGCCTTGAGCGAGCTGAAGATCTTAAGCGTGCCGGCGACGGAGTTGTCCGAGAGCCGCGAGGCCGACAAGGCTCGCTTTGCTAAGTTGTTTGGGGAATAGGTTGACATCAAGCTGGCCAGACGCTGGCCAAGTCTTGCGGTGGAAGGACTTGAGCAAAGGGTTGAGGCACCCCATTATCCCCTGGCTGGTGGCTGTAGCCGCCCTTGTGACTCTGACCCACGTCTATCCCCTCTGGAGGCTGCTGCAGCGGGCCTTGGGCGGCGAAGGTGAGAACATCCGCTGGTTGCTGGAAACGCCTCGCGTCCATCTGGCGCTACGCCATAGCCTTTGGGTGTCCGCGGCCTCAGCGGCGCTGGCTCTTGGGGCCGCTCTGCTGCTGGCGGTGCTCACCACCCAGACGGATCTGCCGGGCCGCGGGATCCTACGGCTGCTCTTTTTGTCTCCTCTGGTGATTCCGCCCCAGGTTTTGGCCTTGGCCTGGATCCAGTGGGCTGGGCCGGTGGGCTATCTGCAGCAGGGGCTGCGCTGGATTTTGGGAAAGCAGGGATCCCTGTGGAGCCTCTACACACCGGCGGGGATCATCCTGTTGCTGGCTCTTTTTGTGCTGCCGATTGCCTATCTGACGCTGGTGGCGGGCCTGAGCCGGCTCTCCAAGCAGGCTCAGGAGGCGGCCCAACTGGATGGGGCAAACCTGCTGCAGGTTTGGCTCTACGTCACGCTGCCTCTGTTACGGCCCTCTGTGGCGGCAGCAGCAGCACTGGCGTTCCTGGGGGCCTGGGGCAATTTCGGGATCCCGGCCTTGCTGGGGATCCCGGGGCGCTACCTGACCTTGCCCACTCTGCTGTACCAGGAGGTGATCAACTTCAGCGGCGATGGGTTTGGGCGCAGTGCGGCGCTGGCGTTGCTCTTTGGCCTGCCGGCCCTCTTCTTCTTGAGCTGGCCCCAGCGGAGTCAGGAGGGGTTGGATCCCGGCGAGGCGCCTCCGGATCCCTATCGCCTGGGCTGGCTGGGTTGGCTGCTCAGCGGGATCCTTTTCGCCGCAGCTCTGCTGGTCGTTCTTGGGCCCTTGCTGGCCATGGCTGCGACTGCCCTGCTGCGGGCCTATGGCCTGCCCCTGACCTGGTCTAACCTAACCCTGGAGCATTTCCGCATGGTTCTTTTTGATCTGGAGCGGGCCCGCCGCGCCACGCTGCACAGTTTGGGCTTGGCGGGAGGAGCGGCACTGCTCTGCAGCGGGATAGGGACGATCTTGGGCTATGCCCTGACCCGCTTGAAGGTGCCGCTGTTGGCCCTGCTCAGCTTCATCGTGGACTTGCCCTATGCCCTGCCGGGCCTGATTTTTGCTTTGTCTCTCATCTTGGTGTGGTTGCCTCCTCCCCTGCCGGGGCTGAGCCTCTACGGCACCCTATGGCTGATCCTGATGGCCTACCTGGGGCGGTTCTCGGCCCTGGCACTGCAGCCCCTGCAAGCGGCGTGGCGCAGCTTGGATACCAGCCTTGAGGAGGCAGCCAGTATTGACGGGGCCTCCCTGCTGCAAACCTTTCGCCACATCTTGGTGCCGCTGCTGGCGCCAGCCCTGACGGCGGCAGTGTTGCTGGTATTTCTGCAATCTTTTGCCGAGCTGACCCTCTCCGCCCTCTTGGTGACCTCCCGCTCGGAGACCTTTGGGTGGCTCATCTTTGGCTTGCAACAAGGGGGCTATACCCAGCAAGCGGCGGCCCTAAGTACCTTGCTGCTGATCGCGCTCTTTGCCCTGGCCGCGGGGATCCAGGCGCTGCGGCGGCATGCCAAGCCAAGCTGAGGAGGGGATCCCTGCAAATCCTTCACGGATTGGGGCCGACTGTGGTGGTGCGGCGGATCGGTTGACCTTTCAGGGTATTGCCTTCTACTGTTTTCACCCAGCCTTGCCCTGGTACAAATCGGTACTGCACATCGGTATCAGAGCCACCGAGCAGATCCCCTTGGGCATTGAAGACGCGAGTTTCCCGCTGCCAGTGTCCTGGCCCGGTCGGTGTGCTGCTCGACTCGGTGGTGTAGGTTTGGCCGCGAGCATTGTTGAATTGGCCGCTGTGCTGCCAGCCTTGCCCCGCTTGGCCCTCGATAAGGCTCGAGCTGCTGCCCACCGTCTTGCCCTCGGCGTTTTGCAGGGTGGTGCTGCCCTGCCGTTGCCAACCCTCATGTGTGTGAGTAGTGGTGTGCTGATGGTTCAGGTTCCAGGTCTGACCTTGTTGGGTAGTGACTTGGCCGGAATAGTCTCCTTCCACCCCCTGACCGGGAATGAATTGCCGGGATCCCTGGCCGGAATTAGGTGCCACTACCCGATCTGCCACTTGGCCCGGTGCGAGTGTAGGTGCCGGAGTGAGTGAAGGTGCGCCCACCGCGCGGGGCCAGGGATCCACCCGTTGGCGTGGTGGCTGTGGCAGTGCGTTGACGGGGGCGAGCCTGCGCAAAGGGAGCAAGCGCCATCAGGAGGGCAGTAACCAATAACAGGCAAAAGCTTGCGGTTTTCATTTTCATTCTCATTTTTCGAGACCCCTTGAGAAATTGCCAATCATGACCCAGGCTAGGTGCTCACCTCATCTGACTCTGACTTCGGCCTGAGGGTTCACCTCCCGAGGGGATCCCAGCCAGATATAACCTGCTCTTAATGTCGGTGCTGTAATCTCAGAGGTGCCTTTAGCGAATGCGACTGCATTTTTCTATGAATACCCGTCGTACTTTCCTGGCTGTTGCGGCTGGCCTCGTGGCTGCTTCTGCTGCTGCTCTTCTGGCTGCCGACAGCTTTGCTCAGTCTCCTGCCGAAGTCAAAGTTTGGATTGCCTTTACCGATAACCGCCTGGATTGGGCCCGCGGAAAAGCGGCAGAGTTCAACAAGCAATTTCCTCAATACAAAGTTACGGTCGAAGGCTACGGCAACTACGAAGAAATTCAGCAAGCTACCGACCTGGCCATTCAACAAAATGCTGCTCCTTCGGTGGTGCAGTGGTTTGAGGTGGGCACCCAGCGGGCACGGGATTTTGGTTACTTCAAGTCCATTGCCGAGGCTCTGGGCAATCGCACCGAAGTGAACGGGATCCCAGTGAATTTCGACGATTTTATCGAGCCGGTGGTGAGCTACTACACCCTGGATGGCAAATTTACGTCCATGCCCTGGAACAGCTCCAGCCCCATTCTCTACTCCAACACGGCCATCTTGAAGAAGGCTGGGATCGAAAAGCCGCCGGCCACCTGGCAAGAGCTGGAGGCTGCTTGTCAAAAGATCATGGCCCTCCCCGACGCTCCCCAGGGCTGTGTGACCTGGCCCAATCACGGCTGGTTCTACGAGCAGTGGATGGCCCAGCAGAATGCCCTCTTGGCCAACAACGACAATGGCCGTGCCGCCCGTGCCACCCAGGTCTTTTTGGACTCGGAGCCGTCAATTGCCATCGCCACCTGGTGGAAAGGGATGTATGACAAAGGCTACTACATCTACAGCGGCAAGCAGCGGGATTGGGCAGCCACCGAGCAGGCCATCCAGACCGGTACCGTCGCCATGGCCATCACCAGCAGCGCCGATGCCGCCAACATCACCAACGCTGCCAAGCAAAACAACATCGAGCTGGTCACCACCCGCATGCCCTACAACGCCGACAAGGGTTGGACGGGGAACTTGATCGGGGGAGCCAGCCTCTGGCTGGTGAAGGATCTGCCCAAGGAGGTGGAAGAGGGGGCGCTGACCTTCATGCTGTGGCTCAATAACACCGAAAATGCTGCCGAGTGGCACAAAGTGACCGGCTACTTGCCCATTCGGAAAAGCTCGGTAGCCTTGCTGGAGTCGAAGGGCTGGTTCAAGGAAAACCCCAACTTCTTCACCGCCAGCGACCAAATCAACAATTCCAAGGTGACCCCTGCCACTCGGGGGGCGCTGCTGGGGGCTTTCCCCGAAATTCGCAACGTGGTGACCCAAACCATGGAAGATCTCATGGTGAAGGGCGGGGATCCGGCCCAGGCCATAGCCAAGGCCAACCAGGAGGCCAACCGCCTTCTAGCCGAGTACAACTCCCTCTACCAGTAACCTGGATGTCGATGGGCTGACGGTGTCATTGAGGGATGGGGGTGGGCGGCGGCCTGCCCCTTTTTGGGTTTTGACGAGGCTCTTGTGAAGAGCAAAGCCGAGGTGAGAGGCGATGTTGGGATTCATCCAAGTGCTGCTGCCCCTGTTGGCGGGGTTGCTGGGATCCCTCTGGATGGGGCTCCGTTTTCGACGCATCGAGTGGCCTGTGCCGGTGGGGGCAGTGCTGGGGGGCCTAGCAGGAGGGCTGGGATCCCTGATTTTTATGGCGCCCCTGGATTTTTGCACTTTTGAGCCGGAGCGCAAGGCCATCGACATGGCCTTTGGCGTGGGGCTGGTGCTGGCGGGCATGGCCATTCCCCTCTGGCCGCTGTTGGCGTGGACGCAGAAGGAGCAGGAGCGCCGCCTGGGGATCCCCGGCCCAGCTGTTCAGGAGAGGGGCATCTTTAAGCAGTGGTGGCTGGCGTGGCTGCTCTTGTTGCCCACCTTCACGATCTTGGTGGTGTTTCTCTACTACCCAGGGCTGGATACCTTCCGCCTTTCCACCCTGCTCACGTTTGTGGGGGCGCCGCGCAGCCGCTTCGTCTGTGTGGATAACTTTACCGCTTTGCTGACGGATTCCACCTATCTGCGCAGCCTGGGGATTACCTTTGCCATTTCGGCGGCCATCATAGTGCTGGGTTTGAGCGGATCCCTGTTGATTGCCACGCTGGCCTACCAGCCGATTCGGGGGGCGGCGATTTATCGGGTGTTGCTGATCTGGCCCTACGCCATCTCTCCGGCGGTGGCCGGGATCATCTTCTTTATCATGTTCAACCCCTTGGGAGGGGTGGCCAACCACTTGCTGGGCCTGGTGGGGATCCCCCGTTTAAACTGGCTCAGCGATCCCAACTTGGCCCCTTGGGTGGTGATCTTTGCTAGCGTTTGGAAGCAGATGGGCTACAACATTTTGTTTTACCTTGCCGGCCTGCAAAACCTGCCCAAGGATTTGCTGGAAGCGGCTGCCATCGACGGGGCCGGGGCAGTGCGTCGCTTTTTTGCCATCACCCTACCGCTGCTTTCTCCCATCACCTTCTTTTTGGTGATTACCAACATGACCTATGCGTTTTTCGATATCTTTGGCACCATTGACTTGCTGACTGCTGGGGGCCCTTCCGGATCCACCTCGGTGTTGATCTACGAGATCTACAAAATCGGAGTGTCTTCTGGCAATTTGGGTAGGGCTGCCGCGCAATCCATCGTCCTGTTTCTCATTGTGGTGGGGCTGACGATCCTGCAATTTCGCACCACCGAGCGGAATGTGACCTACGGCGGATAAGGGCTGTCTCTGCTGCAACGCAATGATCCCAGTTCTCAGTGGGCAAGGGGAAAATCGGCAAGAATGGGGGTAGAGAATCTAGGGATCCTCGATGGCCCCAAAATCCAACGCCTCGACTTGCTGGCGCGACTTCGGGAAGCTGGGCATGCTGCTGGCGGCCACTCTGCTGCTTTGGCTCCTCTGGGGCTCCATAGCGGGCAGCCAAGCCCGTCTCAACTTCAACAACGCCGATCTGCAAGGTCAAGATCTATCCGGCCAAGATTGGCGGGGCAGCAGCTTTGTCAGCGCCAACCTGCAGGGCGCCGATCTGCACGGGGCCAACCTTGCGGGGGCGGCATTCACCAAGGCCAATCTGGCGGGGGCCAATCTATCCGGTGCCGATTTGAGCAATAGCCTTTTGGATCTGGCCAATTTGGCAGGAGCCGATCTCAGAGGGGCCAAGCTCACGGGAGCCATTGCCGCACGGGCGGTTTGGCAAGGAGCGCAGATTGCCGGCGCCGATTTCAGCGAAGCCTATGTGGATCGGGCGGCAAAGCGGCAGTTGTGTGAGCAAGCTGAGGGATCCCACCCGATAACCGGCGTAACCACCCGTGAGAGTTTGGGCTGCCCTTGAATCAGGGCCGGCAAAGGTGAAGAAAACAGGATCCCTGAGCCCCGTCGGTCAGATTGGCCTCTAGATTGGGTGAGGTGTCGATAGTGCCCCAACCATGAGCAAGCCCAGCTTTGCGGTGATTGGCCTAGCGGTGATGGGGGAAAACCTGGCCCTCAACGTCGAGCGCAATGGCTTCCCGGTTGCCGTCTACAACCGCACCAGCTCCAAAACCGACCAGTTCATGCGGGAGCGAGCCCAAGGCAAACGGATCACCCCCGCCTACAGCCTGCCGGAATTGGTGCAACTGATGGAGCGGCCCCGCAAATTCTTGATCATGGTCAAGGCGGGTGCGCCGGTAGACGCGGTGATTGACGAGCTTAAACCCCTGCTGGATCCGGGGGATATCATCATCGACGGCGGCAACTCCCTCTACACCGACACCGATCGCCGTGCCGAAGCCCTCGCCCCCACCGGGATCCACTTTGTCGGCATGGGAGTGAGCGGCGGGGAAGAGGGAGCCCTGAACGGCCCCAGCCTCATGCCCGGCTGCAGCCCAGAGGCCTACCAACAACTGGAGCCCATCTTGGCCAAAATTGCCGCTCAAGTGCCAGACGGCCCCTGTGTCACCTACCTGGGGCCCAAAGGGGGCGGGCACTACGTGAAGATGGTACACAACGGCATCGAATACGGCGATATGCAGCTGATCGCCGAGGTCTACGACCTAATGCGCAGGGCTTTGAAGCTGTCGGCCTCGCAGATGCAGGAGATTTTTCAGGCTTGGAATGAAACGGAGCTGGAATCTTTCCTAATTGAAATTACCGCCAAGATTTTCCAAACCCTGGATCCGGAAACCGGCAAGCCGTTGGTGGATCTCATTCTGGATAAGGCTGGGCAAAAAGGCACCGGTTTGTGGACAGTCAAGGACGCTCTAGATTTGGGGGTACCAGTGCCCACCATTGAAGCGGCGGTGCAAGCTCGTATCCTCTCGTCGATGAAAGAGGAACGGGTGGCTGCCTCTGCCCAGTTGAAAGGGCCGGACGCCACTTTTGAAGGGGATCCCGACCGCTTTATCCAAGATCTGCGCGCCGCCCTCTACTGCTCCAAAATCTGCTCCTATGCGCAGGGGATGGCCCTGCTCAAAAAAGCCACCGTTGCCCACGGCTACGTCTACACCTTCAGCGAGATTCCGAGGATTTGGAAGGGGGGCTGTATCATCCGTGCCCGCTTCCTGGGTGAGATCCAATCGGCCTACAAACGGGATCCAGAGCTGGTGAACCTGCTGTTGGATGAGGAATTCGAGCAGGCCATCCGGGAGCGGCAGGGATCCTGGCGGCGGGTGGTGTCCACGGCGGCTGCCCTGGGGATCCCGATCCCGGCCATCAGCGCTTCTTTGGCCTACTACGACAGCTACCGTACCGCCAACCTGCCCCAGAACCTCACCCAAGCCCAGCGGGACTTCTTCGGGGCCCACACCTTCGAGCGCATCGACAGGCCGGGCGTCTTTCACCATGAGTGGAATGCCTGTTGCCGTTAGCGATGCGTAGCATCAAGAGGTCTCCGGAAAAAAGTTGAACCGCGCACCTCCGTATGGAAAGGCTCCCCTTCCTGAGGAAAATCCTCGCGGAAATGGGCCCCGCGGCTTTCCTCCCGCAGCAGTGCCCCCTGCGCTACCAGACGGGCCAGCAAAAGCAGACTGCCTGCCTCGGCCTCTTCCCGGGTGGCCCAAGGCTTTTCCTGCAGGGGAAGTGCCTTGACAAAGGTCAGAAAAG
Source organism: Thermostichus sp. MS-CIW-26 (assembly GCF_054059115.1). Classification (NCBI taxonomy): domain Bacteria; kingdom Bacillati; phylum Cyanobacteriota; class Cyanophyceae; order Thermostichales; family Thermostichaceae; genus Thermostichus; species Thermostichus sp. MS-CIW-26. Next base: position 3,607 of record NZ_JBSSBV010000003.1, on the reverse strand, counting down.
CCCGCAGCCGTGTTCCCTCCCGCACAACGCCCAAAGCTTCCCCAACTCGATGCCTGAGAGCCGGCAGGATGTCGGGAGACGTCGCCAGAACGGGTAGCCTCTGCAGCTGTCGGGGAAAGCTCACCTCTCCCAAATCTTGCAAGGCAGCCAAGGCGGCCCGCTTGCCCATGACCAGCCCTTCCAAAAGGCTGTTGGAAGCCAAGCGATTGGCTCCGTGCAGACCCGTGGAAGCCACCTCCCCAGCAGCATAAAGGCCCGGCAGGCCGGTGAAGCCGAAAGTGTCCGTTCGGATCCCACCCATCACGTAGTGAGCCGCGGGAACAACTGGGAGCAGATCCTTGGTGGGATCCAGCCCCAAGGCGCGGGCAGAGGCAACAACGGTGGGAAAGCGCTCCTCCAGATGTTCGACGACCCGCAGATCCAGGTAGGTTCCCCCTGTCTGCTGCCGCTCCCAGAAAACGGCCCGAGCTACCACATCCCGCGGCGCCAGCTCTCCCAGCTCCGCATAGCGAGGCATAAAACGCTCCCCCAAGGCGTTGAGGAGAACAGCCCCTTCTCCTCTTACTGCCTCGCTCACCAGCGCTCCATTGGGCAAGGCCGTGGGGTGAAATTGCACAAACTCCAGATCCCTGAGAGTGGCCCCTGCCCGCCAGGCCAGCACCATTCCGTCGCCGGTGGCCCCCGGGGGAGCTGTCGAGACGGGGAAAAGGCTGCCAAATCCTCCCGTAGCCAGGAGAACTGCCCCGGCCCTCACCTCCACCGGCCCTTCAGGGCCAAGCAGCAAGGCCCCCCCTACCCTGTCCCCCGCCAGCAAAAGGCTTAGGGCTGTGTAGCCCTGCAAAGGCAGCCTGTTGAGGCGAGCCAGCAAACCTCTCAGAAGCCACAGTCCGCTCCGATCCCCCCCCAGATGGCGAACCCGCGCTTGGGAGTGGCCCCCCTCCCGGACAGGTTGGGGATGGAAAGGAAGGCCCCAGCGTAAAAGCCTCTCCAGGTGCAAGGGTGCTTCCTCCACAATGGAGCGGGCCACCTTTTCTTCCACCAGGCCACGGCCCGCTTGCAAGGTGTCTCGGATATGGGCTTCTACGTCCGCCTCATCCACAGGAAAAGCCACCCCACCCTGCGCCCAAGGGGTAGAGCCAGAGGGAAGGGGATCCTTGCTTACCACCAGAGTTGTCGCCCCCTGGGCTTCGGCCCACAGGGCTGCGTACACCCCCGCCACCCCTGCTCCCAGGATCAACAGGTCTGTTTCTAACAAGGGCGGCGCCCCGTTCTTCCCCTCCACCTCTAGGCTCCGGCGGGCACTGCCAGCATGGCCAGGATGGAACGGCGAGCCTTCTCAGCCACCTCCTGGGGCACCTGGATCACGTAGCGCATCTCCTGCAGGGAGCGGTAAATCTTTTCCAAGGTAATCTTCTTCATGTACTCGCAGACGGCTTCTGCCTTGACAGGGATGAACGTTTTGTCTGGAGCTTCTTTCTTGAGCCGGTGAAGAATGCCCACCTCGGTGGCCACCACAAACTCGCGGCTTTCTGAAGCTTTGGCGTAGCGCACCATGCCCTCGGTGGAGAGCAGCTTGGCATCCGGTTTGAGGAAGAGACAGCTAGAGCCGCAACTGCACTCCGGGTGAATGAGGAACTCTGCTCCAGGGTGCTCTTCCACCATCGCCTTGAGGTGCTCTTCCCGGATGCCAACATGCACGTGGCACTCTCCCGGAAAGAGATCCAGCTCCCTTCCGGTTACTTGAGCAACGTGGGCTCCCAGAAACATATCCGGCACGAAGAAGATGGGGCGATCCGGGGGCAGGCTGGCCACCACTTGAACTGCGTTGGCGCTGGTTACGCAGACATCTGCCAGAGCCTTGATCTCGGCAGCGGTGTTGACGTAGGCCACCACCAGGCCCTCAGGGCAGGCTGCCTTCCACCGCAGCACATCTTGCGGGCGAATGCTATCGGCCAAGGAACAGCCCGCCTCCAGATCCGGCAGCAGCACCGTCTTTTCCGGGTTAAGGATGGCAGCCGTCTCCGCCATAAAATGCACGCCCGCAAAGACAATCACCTGGGCGCTCGTCTTTTGAGCCTCCCGAGCCAGTCCTAAGGAGTCTCCCACAAAGTCCGCCACCTCTTGAACTTCGGGGAGCTGATACGAATGCGCGAGGATAACTGCCTGCCTTTCCTGTTTGAGCCGGGCAATCTCCTGGACGATTGTGGCAGTGTTGTGTAGCAATGGGGTTTCTCCCTTCATTTTCGACTTCTTGTCGCGGCAGCGTTGCGTAGCAATAACGGTTTTGTTCCTCTGGAGGCTGGACACGATCTGAGGACTTTGTCCCGCTAATGCGTTTGCAGGAGCAGCGCGCAGCAATAACGGAAAGCCCATCTCCTGGAGTTGGTCGACTCTGCTTTGGGGGGTATCTGAGCCGGCAAGAGAAGCAACCCCCAACCCAGATGCCCGGCGAAGCCTTTCGCGGCGCCCGGTTGAGCTGGAGCTGGGCTTAGGTTGTCTTCTCAAAGTAGCATCAGTCGCAACAGCGTTGCGTAGCAATAAAGCAGTGTCCAGCGAGGACTTGGCTCAGGGTCACACCACCAGCAAAGAGAGATCCAAAGCCTTGGCCGAGTGGGTGAGCGCCCCGACGCTGACGTAATTCACGCCTGCCTCGGCCACTTGCCTGGCCCGTTCTGGGGTCATGTTGCCGCTGGCCTCCAGGGGAACTCTCCCTCCCACCCGTTGGACGGCGGCCTGGGTTTCTTCCAGGGTGAAGTTGTCCAGAAGGATGAGATCGGCTCCTGCTGCCAAAGCCTCTTCCAGTTCCTGGAGATCCCGCACCTCCACCTCCACCTTGAGGTGGTGGGGAGCACCTTCCTTGGCCCGCTTGACGGCTGCCAAAACGCCTCCCGCGCCGCGGTCGCAACAGCGTTGCGTGGCAATGATGTGGTTTTCCTTGATCAAAATGCCGTCGAACAGCCCAAAGCGGTGGTTTTTGCCGCCCCCTACCCGTACAGCATACTTCTCCAGGGCGCGCAGGCCGGGAGTGGTCTTGCGGGTGTCCAGAAGCTGGGTTGAGGTTCCCCGGAGAGCCTCTACATAGGTGCGGGTGAGGGTGGCAATGCCGGACAGCCTTTGGAGAAGATTGAGCGCCAGCCTCTCCCCCGCCAGAATGCCCTTCAGGGATCCCTTGAGGTGGGCCACCTCTTGACGGACAGCCACCCTGGCCCCTTCCTCCACTCCAGGGATGAACTCCACCTGGGGATCCGCCAGCCGAAAAACCCGCTTGGCAATCTCCAGGCCGGCCAGGATCCCTGTCTCCTTGGCCAGGATTACCGCCTCACCCTCCAGTCCTGGGGGTAGGGTCAGCTCTGTGGTGAGGTCGCCGTGCCCCAGGTCTTCCCACAGCCAAGCGCAAAGGGTCTCCTCTGGTAAGTAAACTTCTTCCATTTTCGGTTTGGTTTTAGCTAGGTCGTGTTGATCTTATGTTAGGATAGAGAGAATAATTTATAGAGGAAAGAGGATGAAGTTGGTTTTTTAGATGAAAACAAATGGCAGAAGATATTGGCTTTTTTACAGACAGAAGAGAGAGTTAACATTGGGAAAGAAGCAAACTGCAAACAGTTTA